>JACRKK010000028.1 GCA_016219795.1 Candidatus Woesearchaeota archaeon
TGGAAAGTGAGTGCGCCGGCTACGCCACGCATTCATTTTCTTTATTTTTCATGTAGAAATAAGTTTCGGCTCGCCCTAACCGTGAAATTCAACTGCGGGCTGAAGCCCGCCAAGGTTTCTTTCACAGGCGAGCCCTAAAGACGCTTCTCCGTCAATTCTTCTGAATTCTTGACAAAAGATTTTTAAATGGATGGGAATTACTTAAGAGAGAAGATGTTAGGGGGCTATTACAATTATTGAATCAAGTAAAACGGGACAAAACGGACATAGTATTCGGAAAGATGAAATATTGAATAGACTGCTTATTTCTAATTTCCCATCATTGTTTGGAGGGGGTAATATAAGTCCATATGAAAAGATTACTATGGACACCAACCAAATACTGAGTCTGCAAAGAGATTTTGAAGAAAGGGGTGATGGCTCTTATGGTAACAATCCCCTCTATATCCTTCAGGCGGCAAATGGTTATACAAAAAGAGGTGTATCCACAGAATTCTCCTATGGGATTCAGCTTAAAAGACGAGCAGACATCGTAGACCAACTAGGTATTAGTGTGTTCTTGGGAATGGATAACCGACCACATTTTCATGTCATTAATCCCATAGGACCCGGTGTAGAAGAAACGCTTACACAAGTATGCCAACATCTTTATAGATTTATGGACGCCGAAGAGAACAGGCACCTCTTTGGTGGAGGACCAACCCCCATCTACATTAAAAAAATACAGCCTGCAAGAGCAGAAGCAATGATTCAAAAAGGGGTGGGATTCTACCCCATAGAAGAATTCCCGTTTCATGATGAGTTCCTTGCGGAAGATGATACAAAACCAGAGCAGATTGTAAATTTGGAGACATTGGTAACGGACCAATGGAATCCAAAAACAACAAATTACACTAATAAAGAAGGTTACGAGGAGGTAAGTGGCACAATCTACCAACCATGGTCTTCTGATGACGAAAAAGAAATATTTGAAGGTCTTGTGAAAGAAGCAGTAGCTAAAAGAAATAAGCACGGCACCGGTACACCACAATATGAAACAAGTAGAAAGCCACTTAAAGAGTATCTGGCACGGTTTATAGACCCCAAGCTTACAAAAACAATTATAAGAGACATTGCCTCGTTTTATGTATGGTTGGAGGAGAATGACCTAGAATTATTTGTGAGAGATATTCCTGATTACTACTCCTCAAATATGGTTGCGGCAGCAAGGTTGGTACTGGATGGACGCTCTCATTCAATGGAGCTCTCAACACGTGAAGATTACGAGGCCTTCTTTCAGGTGCTAACCACCATAAGAGACCCCAGCCTAAAATCCAATTACCAGGGTTTTGTCGCTTATCTCAAGAAAAAGGGAGATCCCAACGCCTACCAGAAATTTCCCGTCGGTTTTTTCCTTGCAGGAAAAATAGGTAATCATAATAAAGGGGAACCAAATGCGGACAGCATGTATGGCCTTTACGCTTCTATCACAGAATATGGAACAACAGAGGATAGTTGGCATGGGCGCTTGAAGAGGGATCTTGGTTTTCCGGAGAACATACGAATACCGCATGGGCTTTCCGAGATGCTCTATCTGCAGATGGCGCTTAAACTAAAGATGGAACGTAAGGTGACAAGGCTTAATATGGGTGGTTCTGAAAGAGACGAGCTTTATAATTATAAAGCCAAATTTAATCCAACTGAAAACCCCATGAAATGGCTGGTGTATCATCCCAACCTTGAGGAATATAAAGCCACATCAAGTGGGAATGGCGACCCCCATATATAGATTTAGTGGTGCGGTTTTTTGGCGATTTTCCACAAAAAATTAAACTGCCTCTTGTAGCTTTCAGCCAACTCCTTGTTTTTAATGATGGCAAGATAATTAGGATCACTCCAAATGATGATGCCTATTTTATCCCCATAAATAAAGGTAGGTGTTGGACTGAAGAATTCACGGGGGATCCAGCGATACGTTGTCTGATCACCCTCAACAAAATCAGTATCGCCTTCCATAATAAGAACACGCTCGGTCATCTTAAAACGCTTCAGGTGCTTAACATGCTGTTCGAGGGCAATGGGATCTGCCTCCCTAAATCTTGTTTCTTCAACCCCACTAATCAAGACTTCTTTTGGCTTTTTTTCCTGCAGTGTTTTAAAGACATCGTTATAAATAATCTTGTGGACATTTCTTCCCTTGAAAACCTCAAATGTTGTTTGGTCCCCGGCAGAATTTGGTAGTGCAATAAGTGTTGGAATCAGTGCCTTAAACCGATCAACCTGATGCTGAAGGTATTCAGAAATGTACTCAGGGCTTATCGCATGAAAGTATTTTTTACTGTTTTGTTCAAGGAATCCAACAAAACCTTTTTCTAGAAGGCGGTCTAGAGCATCATAAACGCCCTGGCGATGGAGTCCGGCTTTTTCAGCAATAACGTTTACTGTTACGGAGCCACTTTTAATAAGGGTAAGGTAAATTGTTACCTCATTAGACGTAAGACCAATCTCCTTCAGCAGTCTAGTATCAATTTCTTTTGCCACTCTTGTGGGGGATACTTTATAAATATTTAAAGCTTTCGTAAACATCTTTACTGCATATATTTATATAGATTTTAATATCTCCAAATACCATGGCAAAATTGCGAAGAAGAGAGGGGGGAGCAGTGGGTGTAGGATACGAACGCTATGCAATAGATGATTTGGATCCCATGAATGAGGAAGATATGGAAGCATGGGAGATGGCGTTTCTGGAATCCTATCGTGAAGCCCGCTGAGAAACGGTTTTAAAGTTAGACTTAAGAACCAAATAGAACTCATTCTGATTCAGTATCTCCTATTAAAAAATGACTCTTCCTAAGTGCTCGGAAAAGAGTATATAGGGGGGGTGGTATCATTTTGCCGTTAGGCAAAATGAGTTATTATCTTGTGAAGGTTGCCAAATCGCAAAGTTATGTTGAAATGCGAGGTAAGCACTCCAATTCCCTCCATAACTGGGGGAAGATTTCCAAGCAGCTTTTGCCCAGAAGGTGGAAAACGCAGATTTTATTCTCAGACAATCGGAGATACTGGAAAAGCACACAACCTTTATATAATCCGGATGCGGAAAATCCCCCTATGGCAAAACCTCTGGACAAATCCTTCTTTAAGGAGCTTGGCCTGACTGCAAATGAAACTGAAATTTACCTTACTCTCCTGAAGTCAGGCCCTATTACGGTCAATGAGATTGCCCAACGCTCTGGCCTGCACAGGCAGGTCGTCTACGACTCCCTGGAGCGGCTTCTTGAGAAGGGATATGTGGCATTTGTGGTTGAAAATCACAAGAAATTCTTCCATGCGATAGGGCCGGAAACCATTAAAATGAACCTCCTACATCAGGTAAATAGATTCAAGACACTGCTTCCTTCCCTGCTGTCGCTTGAAAAGAAATCGATGGAGCAAAACTCCATTGAAGTGTTCAAAGGAAAAAATATCTACAAGATAGTATATGACGATATTTTCAAGACACTGCTCAGAGAAAAGAGCAAAGAAGTACTGGTGACTGGCATTGAAGAAAAGAAGTTCATGGATGTTGATGCCCTTGCTCTTGAACAACATTTGCTGCTGCTGCGCAAACACAAGATGCTTGAGAAAAAACTGGTCCGGGAGGGAGATACCTGTTTGGTGGAAGGCAGCCAGACACTCTATAAATGGGTGCCTGCTGAATTCTTCAACCCCAATCCTCAATTCATCTATGGGGGGTCAATAGCACTCATCATCTGGGGGGAACCTAATTATGCTCTGATCATTAAAAACAGGCATCTTGCAGAACAGTACCGCAAACAGTTTACGTTCATCTGGCGAATCTCCAGACCACCAAAATATAAAGCAGACAAACGCGCAAATATTTATAAACCTAAAATGGTCCAGGTATAACATGAAAAAATCCCAGGCATCTATGGAATACATCATTATCGCAGCATTTGCCATCATGGTCGTCTTTGGCGTGCTCTCCTTTTTCTATAGTAGAAGCCAAGAGTCCATTGCAGATCTGCAATCTCAGCAAATCAATAAAATAGGTCCAGAGATTGTGGACGCAGCCGATGATGTATACCGGTCGGGAGAGCCGTCACGCAGAACCATCACCCTCACTTTTCCTGAGGGCATTACTTCTCTCTACACAACAGATAATAAAGAAATGGTATTCTGTTTTACCAATGGTGGAGATGTTGTCTTCATAAGCAAATCCCCTCTCGTCCTCAATCTTGCATCTACAGATGTGCGCAAGGGACAACATAAGTTTCTCTTGCAGGCCCAGAATAATTGCACCTGTCTCACAACACCAGAAGGAGGATGCCCATCATGCGGAACGTATACCCAAACAAGCTGTCCATAACTACGATATGTTTTCTCTTGGCATTACCAAGCATTCTTGCAGAAGAGGCAACTACAATAGATATTTCGTTTTTTGAAACCAATCTAAAAGCGTTTTTGTTTCTTGCCATCATCACGTTTATGCTGATTATAGTAGGAATCATTTTCTACGTTCTCCATAAAGTACATACCACTTACCATCGAGCAAAGAAAATGGAACATGCACTGCAAAAAAATAAATTGCTCAAAACGCCACCTCTACAAACAGATAGACACACCTTCACTAAATCACTTCCTGAGCTATCACTAACAGTGCCCCAAGGACCACAAAGCACACGCAAGCGTGCTGCAATGTTCAAAGCATTTGAGCGGAAAGCAAAAGAAGAAAAGCCCATGGAGACAAAGACATCAACAAGACCATTGAACAGGGGAGAACAGTGGATTTCCCTTGAGCAGCTACCTCAAGCAAAAAAAAAACAGGAAGATCGCATGGAATGGATCACCCTAAAAGAATTCCTGGGAGAAGACAGCTTCGACAAATTAAATAGGCTGATTGCAGAACGCGATATTAAAGATATTAATCATATTCTCTATAGAAATAGCAGGCTCCGCAAAAGAATTCAGGAGTATCCCAGACTCCGGGCAGACCAGAAAAGAAGGCATCTGCAGAAAATCTTTGAGGCGTTTGAAGAGTACTCCTCCTAGACTTTTCCGTAATATTTATAAAGAGGGTGCTTTCCCTAACAAAGATATGGAGGGGGTAACTACTATGGAAGCATTAAGGCCCATTGATCTCTTAAATAATGCAAGGAATAAACGCGTGATTGTCGAACTGAAAAACGGCAAACAGTTTATCGGCCAGCTTAAGGCATTCGATATCCACATTAACATTGTTCTTGAATCAGCTGAGGAGAGATTTGATGGTGAAATCAAGCGGAAGATCGGCAAGGTTTTCCTGCGCGGCGATACCATCATCCTCATCTCACCAGAGTAGGTGACATCACATGAAAGGAACCCCATCCATGGGAAAACGGTCTGGGAAGAAAACGCACATCTATTGCAGACGTTGTGGCAACCACACCTACCACAAGCGCAAGAAAATATGTTCCAGTTGCGGGTTTGGGAGAGGCCCAAAGATACGCAAATATGCGTGGCAGACAAAAATAAAAAGATAATTATCCGTGTTCTTCGCTCTAAACCAAGTAATGCCAGACATAAATAACTCATAGAATAGTTATGTCTGGCAAACATTAGTCAAATTCCTCTAAGAGAAGTTTGACAAATAGATGGTTAATCAAACTTCTCTATGCATCACTTTTGTCGCTTACTAAAGTATCGCAAACTATATAAAGCCACAAGGCTGCAAGCAATGTCATGGTCCTTGAACACATTTTCCCAGAAGAGCTTCTTGAAAGAAAAGCTCTGTTCGCCTTTCTCCTTGGGGCCATCTATTCTGTGGTGGGCATTGGACTGAGCCTGCTGTTGTTCCCCCAGGATCCCGCACTGGTGGCTGTTGCATTCACGTCCATCCTGATTCTTCCCTCATTATACGATCTCCTCACCATTGAAGAACGCATTGAGGACCAAGAGTCAACCTTCAGTTTCTACAAACTCTTCAAAGACAATAAAGACATCACCAAAACCTATATTTTTCTGTTCCTTGGTATCCTTCTGACCTACTCATTTGCAGCGATGATGGTAGATACCTTTCAGGCAAACGCATTCTTCAAACAGCAGATTGATGTGGTACGCGGCCAGTTTGACAACGCCTCAGGCAGTGCTACTTTTGGAAGCACTGTTAAAGATTTGTTCTTCAACAATATACGGGTCTTGGTCTTCTGCTTTTTGCTGTCGCTCTTATCAGGCGACGGAGCACTCTTCTTGATTGTATGGAATGCATCGGTCTGGGGCACGGTCTTTGGAGCCATAGCCAAAGGTGCATCTTTGGGAAGCGGGGCCTTGAACCCCCTCCTGTTCTTTGGCATTGTCTTTATCATCATCTTCTGGCATATGGCACTGGAAGCACTTGCGTATATCCTGGCTGCCATTTCAGGCGGTGTTATTTCAAAGGATGTGCTGCGCGAAAGAATTGGTTCTGATAAATTTACAGAGGTCATCTATTATAATCTTGTGCTCTTCGGCATCGCTGTAGCAACGCTTGCGCTTGCAGCAGTCGTTGAAAGTTTTGTGCTGCACAATGCCACGATCTACGCACAAATATATTCAACAGGCATCATCCCCTATATTTCATGAGGTGAAACAAGATGGTAAGCATCCAGAAGATCACTGCAAGAGAAATTTTAAGTTCCGGTTCCACACCTTCTATAGAAGTAAAGGTTGTTCTTGACGATGGGTCTATAGGCATTGCATCTGTCCCATTCGGTGCATCCGCAGGTATCCATGAAGCATTTGTGCTCTTTGATGGAGATAAAAAAAGATATGGTGGCAAAGGCATGCTCAAAGCAGTTACTCATGTCCATAAGATGATTGCACCCCTTCTTGTGGGCAAAGACCCCTTTGACCAAAAAGCTGTTGACACGATGATGATAACGCTTGATGGAACACCCAATAAGGAGCGTCTGGGTGCCAATGCGATTTTGGGTGTTTCCGTTGCCGTAGCAAGAGCAGCCGCATCATCTCTTCGCATGCCTCTCTACAGCTACATCAGAAAGACGCTGAAGCTGCGCATTCCCGGATATGTCCTTCCTGCACCTATGATGGTCTGTATAGAGGGTGGAAAACACGCAGATCAGTCCACAGATCTGCAAGAGTATATGATTGCATCCTTTGGTGCGCCTTCAGTTAAGGAAGCAGTCCGCAAAGGGATAGAATCTTACCTTGCACTGAAATCCGTGCTCAAATCACACGCTTACGGTGTCAATGTGGGCAATGAGGGTGCGTTCGCTCCTGCAGGACTAAAAAGTAATGAAGAGCCGCTACAGTTGCTGATGGAAGCCATTACTAAGGCAGGCTATGTCCCTGGCAAGGATGCAGGTATCTCCATTGACCCGGCAATTTCTGAGGTTTTCCAGGAAGGCAGATATAGACTCCCCAAAGATAAAAAACAATTAGATTCTGCAGGGATGATTGACTATTTTGTAGCATGGGCGAAGAAATATCCTGCGATTATCTCTATGGAAGATTGTCTTCATCAGGACGACTGGGACTTTTGGCCTAAATTTACAAAGAGAATAGGGGATAGGGTGTTGGTTGTAGGAGATGATCTTACCGTCACTAACCCCAAACGTCTCCAGAAAGCCCTTGACACTAAATCGATCAATGCCATTCTCATCAAGCTCAATCAGATAGGGACACTGACAGAAACCGTGGAGTGTTGCATGCTGGCACGAAAACACGGGTGCGTAACCATCATTTCTCACCGGGGCGGTGGAGAGACAAACGACACCGCCATGATTGATTTGGCCGTTGCCGTGAACGCAAGTTTCGTCAAAGTGGGTCCAAGCAGAGGAGAGCGTGTGGAGAAATACAACCGTTTAATGGAAATTGAGGACGAACTTGAAAAAAAATGCAGTTTCATCGGCAAGGAGTTTAGATTGGTGCACTAAAACTACATCCATCCTCTTCTTCCGCCACCCACCTCACCTAGTGCTACGCGCTCAAGGTTTGCAAGCCTCTGGTTGATGCTTTCCATGCTTGCGCGAAGAGATTCTAATTTAGAAGAGATTATCTCCAGGTTTTTGGTCATGATTATCTGTTCATGTGAAGTGCTAAAGCCCTGGCCATAAGACTGCGGCTCTGGTGGTGCCTGCTGCATCATGTAGGGGCTGTTAGGAGGCAACTGGCTTGGTTTAAACCCTTGCGGAAAATTAGGAGCCATGGTCGGTGGAGGTGAGGACGGCTGCTGCTCCCCAAAACCGGCAAAATTGTTTCTTCCCTGCTCAGTACCCATAGAAGGTCCGATATCCATGCTTTTGTCCGCAAAAGGATCCTTCTGGCCGGAGGCGAACAGATCATCATCTTTCATATTGATATCTTTACCAATCTCTTTTTCAAAATCAAATCCATCATCTTTTTTCCAGAACTTTAATTTATTGAGAACTCCCACTAACCTACACCTCCTTTTTTGCTTCAGTTGCGGAGAAAATATCCTCCATCCATGATGCAGGAATACGTTGCATAGATTTAAAGCTTATTGTTTCCGGCAATATGCGGACATTGCCCGCCCTGTAGGCATTGAGGAGAAGAACCAACGAGGAACTATTTTCCTGGCGTGCCATCAGCTGCTTTGAGAAGAGCGCAGCGCGTAAATGATAAACAGTCGGGAAATTCTTGAGAATACTCTGTGCAGTCTTTTCTTTGTCATAGCCCGGATGCTTTACAAGGATGTTCTGCACCAGAGGCTCAGGATAGACGTCTGCCAGCGCCTTATCGGTCATCAGCGCGTTTGCTAAAGACGCAGAGAGGGTAATTCCCTGCAAGTCCATTGCTTCTTGGACAGCAAAGGCACTGTAGTCAAAGACAATGATTTTATACCAGTCACCCGTAAAATTGTTGTCTGCAAGCATGCGCTGATAATTTTGGATTTCTTCCTGCGTGCTTACCGCAGGAGTGCCGCCAAGTCCCTGCATGACAAAGGCAGTAAGCACTTCTCCATTATTGTCCACTACAAAGAGGTTCTCTTGAGTGGGGAATTCCTGGCTGAACTGATAGGCGTCATAGGCAACAAAAGCGCAGATCAGAAGCAGCACAAACAGGACGATACTCAACGCTGCAAAAAACCAGCGGATGATGTGGGAGATAACAATGGTAAGGATGAGTACAATAACCAAAAGCAGAACACCGCTAATCAGGAGTGTCTTGAGCATGTCTTTACCAAAGACACAATCCTATAAAAAGGTTTGGTTTCGTTTTTGCTATTGTACAATGCAAACACTTAAATAGTACATCCTCTCTAAAATAGTAAAATAAAGGGGGTGTAGAGTATGTCACAAGAGGAAGTTCTCGAGTTTCTGAAGAGCAGAAAAAATCAATGGTTCACTGCTAATGAAATGAGTGAAGGATTGGATTTAAGTCTTATTTCTGTGCGCATGGCACTCAAGCTGCTGAAGCAGAATAGGGATGTTGCTTTCCAACGCAGCACCAAACGCGGCAACCCCTATGAGTACTGCTTTGAGAAGAAGAAGTAGATAAAATAAGGGAATGGGTGTTCATTGATTTACTTCCCAGTGTCCTCCTTTTGCCCCACCTACTCTTTTTAAAAACCCCTTCTTCTTCAAAACCTCAATATTATATTCTACGGTCTTTTTACTTAATTTTCCATTTTCGACCATATCAGCTTTACTTATAGAGGGATCTTCTTGTATCAGCCCCATTATTTTCTGCTCATTTTCCGATAGTTTTTCTACCCCCTTTCTACCCCCTTCCGCTTAAATGTGGTGATAAATATTCCCGCAATGACTTTAAAGTCGGCAGTTGGTTCATTAGACAAAATGAGTTTAATGCCGCGTCCCCACTTTTCCGCAAAATGGACACGATGAAACATATCCGCAATAAGCTCGTTTCTTCGTCTCGAAACTTCTTCTTCCTTGATTTTCTCAATAGTTAGACCACCGTACAAACCACCGGGACTTCTTATCTCCAGCCTATTTTTAAAAATAGCAATATTTGCAGAATCATATTCGTGGTAATCGCGGTGGGAAAATGCATTGATTATTGCTTCTCGGAATGCTTCTTTATCTATCTCAGGAACATCAACTCGGCGAAGCCCTTCCAACCTCATCCCCATATGGATGTTCTCCAAAATGTACCTTTCAGCTTTTTCGATTAATGTAAACACGTTTCCTACAAAATCCTGCAGATCAATAGTGGTTGCAGTGGTTTCTCCAAAGACAGCACAGCGTAATTTGGCATTGGGAAAGAAATCTTCAGGGTGTTTACCAAAAAAGAGAACAGCAGCGTTCAATAACTTCCCTTCTTTCATTAATCCTAACTTTTCCAATGAACTTTTGACAGCATTATATTTTAAACCTGCTGCTTCAACAAACTTTTTTACTTTTTCCTCATCAATGTCTTTCAACCTCGCCTTAACACCAATTTCAACATCCCAGCGAAATTTGTCCCTGTTTTTTCTTACGATGATATGTTCAAGCTCCTGCGGGCTAATTTTCTTATCTTCATCTCCAACACGAACATAAGCGCGACCAAACGCATAATACGGAATGTGCTCTCCCACAAATTCAACATGAACACATTTCTTTTCCTTCAGGATGATCTCATTAATCTTAGGAAATATTCTTGGCTCGATATTATCGGATGTTGTTTTGGAAATTTCTCGGATAGTGTTTTCTGTGATAGTCTGGCCAACAACCTCACCATTGTTTTTAATGCCAAAATAGAGTTCGCCTTTTCCATGTTTGTTAAGCATGGAAGCTATAGAGATTATTGCTTCTTTTAGTTCTGACGTGGATTTCTTGAGTTCCAATGTCTCTGATTCTTTCATAATTTTCTGTAAGAAAAGGTTATTACTTCTTAAATATTTGTAAATACTTTAGAGGAATTTCCGACGAGAACGAAAGATTTCCGGATCACAGAAAATAAGTGCGGAAAAGTATAAATAGGGGTGAATGAATTGAGCAGGTTGGGGTGGTAGATATGAGAAAAATTGTCGCAGTATCTAGTTTACTGATTCTGGGAGTGATATTGTTATTGTCAGGATGTGCCAAGTCTCCAGAGACACCACCGTCTCCCAACGGCACAGAACAGCCTCCGGTGTCTTCTGACTTTACTTCTGTGGTCATTAAAATCAATGGCACCATCACCGAAGAAACGCTGGCTGCGCTCAAAGAGCAGGGTGTTACGATTGACAGCGTAGAGCAAGGCGGTGTGTATGGTAATGTCGTTTTTGGCACGGTGAACAAGAGCGACGTAGGAGCTTTGAATCAGACGGGTGTAGTGGAGGAAGGTGTTTCTGAGCGCGATTATAAAACAGAGGTGCTGACGGATGTGGCGGTGGGGTCGGGAGTGGGGTTTCAGAGGGGGTCGAGGGATTTGGGATTTTTAGTGGATGGACAAATAGTTATGGATGAGCAAAGACGGGCGGAAGGCAAAGGACCGGGTCCAAAGATTTATGATTCGTTAGGTAGTGTCTTACTAAAGATACTTTAATTTTGTATGAAGAAAATTTCCCCATGTCCAGACTTTGGTTGCTTGTCCTTCGATTATTGCTGGTGTCAGTTTTTCGTTGATAGGTTTCATGAAATTCCAGTAGAATTGGAA
>JACRKK010000001.1 GCA_016219795.1 Candidatus Woesearchaeota archaeon
TAGCGAGAGCACTATAAAAAAAGAGCATAATAAGGAAAATGAGTGAAAGTCAAAGAAGATAACAACCATTTCTATTGCAGATTTCTAGACGAAAAGGTATTTTTTTTCAAAAAATAGGGTTATTCCAAGTTCTCTATAATATAAGAGATAAGGTAGAAGCAAGAAAAGCATGGCAAGGTATTGATTGCTGGCAGCAGATGGCAGAAACAGACGCTATGGCCATTGACCTGCACCCTGATGGGATTCCGTATGTGTTTGCGCACAGAAAACGCTTTCTTGAGCTGTACTATGGGACACCCCTAAACGGCTCGTTGGGCAGATATATGGATGCAGCACAACAGATAACTCCTCAGTTCTACAACCACGCGCTTGCCAACATGACCGGACATGGTGTCAATTAGTCTTGTTCATATTTGTCAAACAGTTCATCAAGCGTTCTGTAGCACTCTCCTGGATTAGGCAGTGCAAATGCTCTGTCAAGTTCTGTTAGGGGAATATCTGCTCGGCGCAAACCCCATCCACCAGGAGGAACAAACTGCAGAAGCTGCTCCATGAACGCACCCTGGTCATGTATACGCGCAGAAGGAGGTGTTGATACTCTTTTCCCCTGGGGATCGTAAATAAAGGTGATACCCCTTAGATTTGGTCTCCCCTCTATGGTTCCTTCTTGGTAATTCATATGACCATAATACACTCTCATGCCATAAGCGAATGCAGCTGCATTTTTTAATTTTTGGATACCGTCATATTTAAATAAGGTGGAAAATTCCTGCACATTATAATAGATGACGGGGTGTTATCAACTATGGCAAATCAGGTACAACCTATATTTATTCTTCCGGAAGGCACGCAGCGCACGACAGGCAGGTCTGCCCAGCGCAACAACATTATGGCAGCCAAACTGGTGGCTGAAACCGTCCGTACGACGCTTGGGCCAAAAGGCATGGACAAGATGATTGTGGACAGCTTAGGCGATGTCATCATCACCAATGATGGTGTTACAATCCTTGAAGAGATGCAGATTGAGCATCCTGCAGCCAAGATGATTGTGGAAGTGGCCAAGACGCAGGAAGATGAGGTTGGCGATGGCACGACAACTGCTGTCGTCATCGCAGGCGAGCTTTTGAAAAAAGCAGAAGGTCTTTTGGATCAGGAAGTGCATCCCAGCGTCCTCTCCAGAGGCTACCGCCTTGCTGAGGAAAAGGCACAGGAAATACTCAAGAAACTCGGTGAGCCCATCACTGAGAAAGATGTAGACACTCTCCAGAAGATTGCCATGACTGCCATGACCGGAAAAGGTGCAGAGAACGCAAAAGAGCTGCTTTCAGGCCTGACGGTCAAGACCATTATGATGGTCATGGAAAAACACGACGGCAAAATAACAATAAACACTGATGATATCAAGCTTGAGAAGAAAGTGGGCGGGAGTGTCTACGACACTGAATTAGTGGAAGGCATTGTTCTCGATAAAGAGCGTGTCCACGGCAGCATGCCCAAAACAGTCAAAGACGCAAAAATTGCGCTTTTGGATTGCGCACTTGAAATCAAAAACACAGAGATTGACGCAAAAATTCAGATAACAGACCCAAGCCAACTACAGGCATTCCTCGACCAGGAAGAGCGCATGCTTAGAAACATGGTGGAGAAAATTGCTAAAAGCGGTGCAACCGTCATCTTCTGCCAGAAAGGCATCGATGATCTCGCCCAGCATTTCCTTGCAAAGCAGGGGATTTATGCTGTCCGAAGAATAAAGAAGTCTGATATGGATGCGCTTGTCCGCGCAACTGGCGCGCGGATTGTCTCCAACCTTGATGACTTAAACAAGGAAGACCTGGGATATGCAGGCGTTGTGGAAGAGATACGCACCGGAGATGAAGAGATGACCTATGTGCGCAACTGCAAGAATCCCAAAGCAGTCACTATCCTGATTAGGGGGGGCACAGAGCATGTGGTCGATGAAGTGAAGCGTGCTATGGACGATGCCATCGGCGATGTGGCTGCAAGCCTCAAATACGGCAGGGCAGTTGGTGGCGCAGGCGCCATCGAAATGGAGCTCTCCAAAGAACTCCGCAAGTTCGCATCTTCCCTCTCCGGCCGGGAACAGCTGGCAGTACATGCATTTGCAGATGCTGTGGAAGTCATACCACGCACCCTTGCAGAGAATGCTGGCCTCGACCCCATTGACGTTCTTACTGAGTTGAAAGCAGCGCATGACAGGGGCCAGAAATGGGCAGGTATTGACACCTTCTCAGGAAAGGTCATTGACGCATGGAAAGATGGCGTCATAGAACCACTAAAAGTCAAGACCCAGGCCATAAGCTCTGCTGCTGAAGTTGCAGTCATGATTCTAAGAATTGATGACGTGATTGCAGGAAGCAAGTCAGGCGGCGGGCAGCAGGGCCCGCCAGGCGGTATGGGTGGCATGGGCATGCCTGAGATGTGAAATCATACAAAAATTGTATGTATAAATACAAAAATTGTAATTTAATAGAAACATTTAAATAGTTCCTCCCATTTAGAACACCTCTATGAGGAACACCAAAGAAACAAATGCCGACGCATTGTACGCCTTTCTTGAAAGTATTGGGAAGTTCTTTGAACAAAAGATAAAGTTTTATGCCTTGGGGGGCACCGCCCTCACTATTTTGGGCATTAAACCATCCACGCTAGATCTTGATTTTAACATTCATTCGGAAAAAGAATATCAACATGCAATCCTAATCTTTACAGATATTGGTTTTAGGAAAATTGGAGATTACAAATGGATAACGCAGGAAGGGTTTGCCCTTGACATTTTTCACGGGTCTTACATTCTTGGAACGCAGCTTCTTCCAGACGCACTTGCAAAATCAAAACCAATACGCAAATTCGGGAATATAGAGTTATTTGTTTTATCTCTGGAGGATATCATTATTAGCAAACTCGCACGCGGTGATTCACGTGATTTTGTGGACATTCATGCAATTTTTCTGAAGAACAAGATTTCAATCCCGTATCTCACCCAAAGGTACAAGGAAACCGTTGCAATTTCTATAATTCCTTTGGCAAAGCAGAAGCTTCTTGATTTGATTGAGATAAAATGCAAAGAATGGAAAATTGATGTGGCATCTGGCATTATTGAGGAGGTTAAGCAATGGGAGCCATAATTGAAAAAAAACTGAGGGATGTCGGCTACCTGATGCTTGGTACGGGTCAGGAGATAGAGGATCTTATTGTTGAGATAGTGGATGGTGGGGACCTACGGCAGCTTAAGGCCGTGCCCTATCTTATTTACCGCTACAATGCAGATGTTCATCCAATCTATGCCAGAACAAAAAGAAAGGGGCTTTTTAGTGCACTATTAAATGTAACACACTGCATTTTCTCAGAGTTTGGAATAGGCAGGAGTTCACTGCCAAAATATAGTGGGTATCCTGAAAGTGAATCCTTAGAAAAAGAGTTCCAAACCCATTACGAAGAGTTCAAACAGGATTTCCAGCAACAATTGGGAATGGAGAGCAAGAAGACATTTAGTTATGTGAAAGAAGAAAGCTACAGACAGCGTGATTTAGAATTTGCAATGGCTAAATTATTTACTCCAAAAGAGCGTGAAATAATATCCAAAGTGTATAATAATATTCCACTGAGCAAAACCGAGTATGAATACTACTCCCGCAAAACAAAAAAGAAGCTGGAAGCAATTATACGCCTTAAAGAGTTTGCTGCAGGCTTGTTTAATAGCTCACCAATGTATGATAAAGAGCTTTATTCTCTTAAAAAAATGTTGGAGGTGTGGCTGGAAAAGACACATAATGAGCAGGATGTTAATATTGATAGATATTTTATTTGGGATTCCGATAAACTATTTATAGTCTATAAAAAAAAAGACAACCAACATTCACCGAAGCAACTATTCAACACTTCAATAACCCTAAAAGAGATTGAGCAAAAGGGAATCCTTGACCTTTTGCAGAAGTACCCTAAGATGGAGTTTTCTCAATAATCGCAGTTTATCAGTTACCCATTCTCCTTTGCTTCCTTCCCAAGCCCGCGTGGACTGCAATGGTTTCTTGGTGGCACTTACTTTTGGCGTTTCCCATCTTTTAGCTCCGCTAAATATTTTCCAAAAGATGGCACCCTCACCAAGTCGAAATATTATGAATACAAAGTATTGCCGAAGCTCCTCAGCGGCTTGAATGTCATCTACATTTATGGCGACTACGTCGCCAACGTGCTCTGGCTTGAAAAGCCTGTTGCCTTTGTTATAAAACACAAGACCCTTGCGAATAACTACAAAAAGTATTTTGCATATCTCTGGCAGCAGATGGGGTGATTTTTGCGTAATATTTATATACTTCACTATAATTATATATATCTATAATTTTGGTGAATACTATGAAACTAAAGCTTATTGACAAACTGCGCAGAAAATCACATAAAGACATTGCCTTATTGCAAGATATGGTGATGGAAATAACCTATGAGATATTCCCCCAAGCAATATTGCATGGGGGCACAGCAATATGGAGATGCTATGGCGGAACAAGATTTTCTGAGGATATAGACCTTTACCTTAGGAAAACGGATTTGCAAAAAATAGAGCAATTTAAAACAAGATTAAAGCAAAGGAGAATAGACCTCCAGAAATTCAGGATAACAGCAAACGCACTGTATGCAAAGGTTGTATTTAACGGAACAGAAGTAAGGGTGGAATCTTCCTTTTTGGAGATTAAAGGCAAAACTATTGTAGTGGCACCCTACGAAACAGCAGAGGGGAATTACCTTAATATATTCACGCTATCCCCGGAAAGTCTGGTGGAAGAAAAGGTAAGTGCTTATCTCTCAAGGGTGCTGATTAGGGATATCTATGACATTTACATATTACTGAATCATTGCAAAGACATGGAAAAGGTAAAAATTGCCCTTGCCCCCCTACTCACTTCAAAAAAAATACCAACAGATGAAGAGGTACTCGGCACCCTGGTGCTTGTTGGGGCAGTGCCTAACACGCAGCAGATATTTGCTGCATTACAACAATGGGTAAAATAAAATATCTCCCAAAAGTCATGGAAACATTTGAGAGAAACGTAGTTGTAAGCCTGGGCGATATTAAACGTATTCTGCTGCTGGAAAAGGCGAACCCGGCGTATGCTGCCATTCTTACCCATAATCTACTGAAAAAAGGAAAAATCCACCAGATAACAAAAGGACACTATAGCAAACACGATGATCCGATACTGATTGCATACTGCATTAAACCCTCCTACGTCGGTCTTGAGGCAGCATTGTCCTTTCATAATCTATGGGAACAGGAAACTAATATTATTTTGCTTACACCCAGGAGGATAAGGACAGGCAGAAGAATTGTTTTGGAAAATAATGTTCTGGTTCATGCTATTGGGAAAAAGCACTTTTTTGGCTTTGAGTATGTTGGGCATGACAATCTTAAAGTGCCGGTAAGTGATATAGAAAAGACGTTTATTGACTTGATTGCTTATCATCACCAGCTTGACAAGAAAATCTTAAGACTGTTCAAAAAAAGAGTAGATATAAGGAAAATGAGAGATTATCTGCAGCACTACGATCGGCGTATTGCATCCCAAATAGAGACAATGCTTGGTATTGGCCTTACCTCCCCTCATATTTCTGGATCTCATTCCAGATAAATAACCCAGTGATGTGATACTCAGATTTGCATACAGGGCAGGTGACAGAAATGTATCCTATTTCCTCTGCGTCTTGATAGGCAACATATAAACCCCGGTGGAGAGTCTGTTCTTGAACTCTTCCCGGCAGCGGATCTGGTTCTTTAATCTTGCAGCATTTCATGACCAGATGCCCATCCACTACACGCAATATGTTCTCCAGCTTCTTCATCCAGCAGGCGAATGTCTCTTGATTTAAAATGTTATCTCTCTCCAAAAACCATAGACTATATAAATAAGGAACCCTAAAAATCACTCCAAAAAGGGGGAATATGGAAACACCAACAGCTGAAATGCTCTTTGAGGTTTCATGGGAAGTCTGCAACAAAGTAGGTGGCATCTACACCGTCGTCACCAGCAAAGCTGCGCTGATGAAACAAAATTATCCGTCTTACTTTCTCATTGGACCGTACTTTGAGAACAAGGCAAAGTTTGAGTTTGAAGAAAGCACTCCACCTGATGATTTTCAGTCCATTTTTGAACAACTCAAGCAGAAGGGAATCGTCTGCCATTTTGGAACTTGGCAGATCAAGGGGAACCCACAGGCAATTCTTATTAACTTCAGCGGTCTTATAGAAAAAAAGAACGAAATCAAGGGAAATCTGTGGAACAGTTTTCAGATTGATTCTCTCCATTCCTCCTGGGAATTTGAAGAGCCAGTTATCTGGTCCGTTGCCGTTGGCTACCTACTTGAGGCCATCACCCTTGCCAAACGCAAGAAAGTTGTGGCGCATTTCCATGAATGGCTTGCAGGAGCAGGGCTATTGTACCTCAAACAGCAAAAAATACCTGTGGCAACTGTGTTCACCACCCATGCAACCATGCTTGGCAGAAGCATTGCAGGGTCAGGTCAAGACCTCTACGGCATGCTTGACCATATGAATCCGGAAGAGCAGGCGTACCGCTTTGGTGTCCAAGACAAATTCCTGCTTGAGCGCGCCTGCGCAAGGGAAGCAGATATCTTCACCACCGTAAGCGAAATAACCGCACTGGAAGCGGAAAAGATCATCGGAAGAAAGCCAGAGGTGCTTGTCTTAAACGGCCTTGACATTGAAAAATTTCCGACGGTTGAGGAACTTGCCATCAAGCATGTCACCTGCCGAGAAAAGATAAAAGAGTTTCTGACCTTTCATTTTTTCCCCTATTACACCTTTGAGATTGACCAGACCCTCATCCTCTTCATTGTTGCACGCAACGAATTCCGAAATAAGGGGATTGACGTCTTTGTCAGGTCGCTTGAGATGCTCAATGAAAAGCTCAAGGCTGAAGGCAGCACAATCAACGTCGCAGCATTCTTCTGGATTCCTCAAGAGACTAGGGGCATCAAGGTTGAGCTTCTGGAAAACAAAAATTTCTATAGGCACATTAAGAGCTTCATTGCAGCACACGGTGAGAATATCCTTCACAATCTGATGTACGATATCATGTCGCATAAGGATATCTCCCGACAAACGCTCCTTACTGAAGATTTCTTGCAGGAGGTCAAACGCGATCTGATACACTTCCAGCGAAAGGGCAATCCACCTTTGGTAACCCATAACCTTGTCAATGAACCGAATGATGAAATTCTTGCAGCATTCAGACAACATAATCTCCAAAACAGGCAAGAAGACAAAGTGAAAATCATCCTGTATCCTGTCTATCTTGACTGTGATGACGGACTCATTGACTTGTCTTATTACGATGCTATGGCCGGCTGCCACCTTGGCATATTCCCGTCTTATTATGAACCGTGGGGCTATACCCCGCTTGAAGCAGCAGCAGTCGGCGTGCCATCCATCACTTCAGACCTTGCAGGTTTTGGCAGGTTCATCAGGCAGTACCAGAAGAGAGGCATGGATGAAGGTATCTTTGTCATCTCAAGATATGGCAAGGGTTTTGATGCTGCCTGTGAAGAAATGGCAGGCCTCATGGATGCATTTGTCCATAGAGATAAAAGGCAGCGCAATCGCAACAAGCTTCGCGCAAAAGAGCTGTCCGGTTTTGCTGACTGGAATGAGCTTGTTGACAATTATATCCGGGCACATAACCTTGCAGTCGGAAAATGCAGCGAGCGCTGCAAACGTTAATACTCGTTATGGAAATTACTCACACCAACGGAAACGAAATACTATCCCAGAACGTCCCAGGCCAGGCTGCATTCCTTCTCACCAACAGGAGTGGCGGGTTCTATGCTGGTGGTCTTCCTAGCAGGTATAGCGGTTTATTCTTTGATGTGGGGGGGAGATTGCTTAAGGTAGTGGATGATATTCTTGTAGATGGAAACTACACAGCAATCACCTGTGCAAAGAATACCATCACCCGGCGTTTGGGCAAGCAGAATGAATGTTTCTGGATGCCAAACGCAAACAATATTCTAATTTATGAACAGGACACTCCAAGAAAAGCAGGCATATTTCTTGACGTGCGTCACCCTTACGATGACAGGCAATGGGGCAGACAATATGAGATGGAAGAATATCCTGGTGGTATTATCATCCATTATACGAAGGTGGGCGATAGCAGGGATGGTGATGCTTATTTAGGAACCGAATACGAAATGTTTATCGTAATTCGTGCAGACAAAGGAACGTGCATCCCCATCCGCCAGTGGATCAAAAAAGAGTACTCATTTGACGCTGCCCGCAAAGCAAGCATAACCACACGGTACGTGTTTCATGCAGCAGATATCAGAGCAAAACAGGTGGTCATTGCGTGTGCAGCAACAAAAGAAGAAGCAATTGCTCTGGCTGCGCAATTTCCTGATAAACAAGATGATTTCACATCACCATCATTCCTCTGCAAAAATAATGAGCAGCGTATGGCATCCCTATGCGCAGCGCAGAGTCTTCGTTCACTACAGGTGAACGGCAGTAGTATATACGCCGGTCTTCCCTGGTTCTTCCAGTTCTGGTCACGGGATGAAGCGATATGTCTTGGGGCTCTGCTTTTGCTTAACGAAGTGGACCTTGCAAAATCGATCCTTATGAAACAGCTGCACAGCATTGAGCATGACGGCAGGCTTGCTAACCGCATCCCGCCGACGCCAACCGGTTCAGCAGATGCAATAGGATGGCATTTCCGGCGCTGGCTTGATTTTGCCAGATATATGAGACAGCAGAAACGGGACAATGTGTTATTTGACAAGCATTGCTGGGACAGTATCCTTGCCAAACTTTCGTCAGTAGTTTCCCAATATGAACAGAACTATTGTAGGGATGGATTTTTCTTTAACAATCCAAAAGAGACATGGATGGACAGCGTTGACCGAAGCGGAGTACGCTTGGAAGTACAGGCGCAGGCTGTAGGGATGTATGAATGCATGTACGAGCTTACCTTGGATACTAGATATGCCCAAAAAAAAGAAGCTCTTCTTAAGAGGATAAAATCCTCGTTTTGGAATGGGACCATACTTGCTGACGGACTGGAAGACTGGACAGTCCGGCCAAACCTCTTTATCGCAGCATATCATGCGCCCAAACTTCTCACATCTGAAGAATGGGTGCGCTGTTTTGAGTTCGCGCTGCAAAAACTCTGGCTGCCATGGGGAGGAATAGCAACTATCGATACCCACGATTCACGTTTCTGTGACAACCACACTGGAGAAGATGCACGGAGTTACCATAATGGTGACTCGTGGTTCTGGCTCAATAATCTGGCTGCCATGGTGCTCTGGAAAACAAACAGAAAAGTATTTAAAAGATATATTAAGATAATACTTCACGCTTCCACCACTGACATTTTGTGGAGCGGATGTGCAGGCCACCACAGCGAATTAAGTTCAGCTGGGCATCAGGCTGCCGAAGGGTGCCTATGTCAAGCATGGAGCAGTGCATTATACCTTGAGCTATTGCACGAACTGACGGACGTTTATCGCAATCAAAAAGAGGGAACCAAGAATGGCTGAAGCATATTATAGACAAACTACCGCAGAGGTCTTTGCAACATTTCATACTTCTCCAGACGGTTTGTCATCAGCAGAAGCAGCAAAAAGATTGCAGGAATACGGATCCAATTCTCTCCAAAAAGACAAGAAATTCAAACTTCTTCCCCTATTTATAGACCAGTTCTCCAATGCCTTGTCGCTCTTGTTGCTTGGAGCAGCCATCCTTGCGCTTATTTTAGGGGAGCGTCTGGAAGCCATAGGCATGTTTGCTATTCTCCTCATCAATGCATTCTTAGGCTTCTTTCAGGAAGCACATGCAGAGAAGATATTGGAGTCTCTTGCAAAGATTACTGCACTCCATGCAAAAGTCATGCGAGACGGAAAAGAGATTACGATTCCTACGGCAAACCTTGTTCCTGGAGATTTTATTATTCTTGAGGCAGGAAGCATTGTACCGGCTGACGCAAGGCTTCTTGAAGCAGTTGCTCTTGAAATCAATGAAGCATCATTGACCGGCGAGTCAATGCCCTCGGCCAAGGATCCCCAAACAATGAAAAAAGAGGTCCTGATAACTGAGCAGAGCAATATGGTTTTTTCCGGAACGGTTGTCATGTTTGGCTATGGGAAGGCTGTCGTAACATTGACGGGAATGAAAACCGAATTTGGAAAGATTGCCCAGTCACTCAAAGAAGAAGCGCAGGATGCATCACCCCTGCAACAGCAATTCCAGAAACTTGCACGTCAGATTGGTATTATTGCAGTCGTCATGATTTCTCTTGTTTTGCTGATAGGAGTCATGCAGGAGATTCCTTTTTTCACTATGCTCCTCCTTGCGCTTTCCCTTGCGGTTGCCACCATTCCTATTGCGCTTCCCACAGTTGTTACCATCGGCTTATCCCTTGGAAGCATGACCCTCTCTAAATGCAATATGCTGGTTCGCAAACTTACGGCAGTGGAGACCTTAGGCTCCACAACCATCATCTGCACAGACAAGACCGGTACCCTCACCAAGAACAGGATGGAAGTGCGTGTACTCTATGATGGAAGGGATCTCGAGCAAAAGAGTAATGGTTTTTACCATAAAGGAAAAGTTGTGCCTCCTGAATCCATAGAGATGCTTGCACGC
The DNA here is from genome assembly GCA_016219795.1 of Candidatus Woesearchaeota archaeon. Classification (GTDB taxonomy): domain Archaea; phylum Nanobdellota; class Nanobdellia; order Woesearchaeales; family JACRKL01; genus JACRKK01. Next base: position 10,676 of record JACRKK010000001.1, read on the forward strand.
ATAAGCTTGCTCTGCAACAATGCACATAAAGCAGTAGAAGACGGCAAAGAGCGATGGGAAGGAAATGCCACAGATATTGCGCTTGCGTCTTTTGCAGCTCCCTTTAGACCCAAATATAGTACGTTTAAGAGAATAAAAGAATTCCCCTTTGAGCGGGAACGCAAAAGGGTATCTTTTGTTTATCAATATGGAAAAAAAAAAGAGGTCTATGCCAAAGGTGCTCCGGAAGCTATGCTTCCTGCATGCACATTCATACGTGACGGAAAAACAGTGCGAAAGCTCACTTCTTCTGAACGAAAACGTATTCTTGCAAAAACAGAAGAATATGCAAAAAATGCGCTGCGGGTTATTGCTCTTGCCTATAAAACCTGTCCGGCCAAGATACCCCTCAAAGCAGAAGGTATGGAAAAAGACCTTATTTTTGTCGGCCTTGTAGGGCTGATGGATCCTCCAAGGGATGAAGTGCCTACTGCGATCCAGGAATGCTATGCTGCAGGCATCCAAGTGATGATGATCACAGGAGACCATCCAGCAACAGCAAAAGCCATTGCTGCCCTCATAAACCATGCGGTTGCGGATGAAGAAATAATTACCGGAGATGAGATTGAGAAGATGAGTGATGACCACCTTCTTGCAATAATCCACCAGATTAAGATTATTGCACGGGCACTTCCTGCACATAAATTAAGAGTGGTGCATGCACTCCAGAAGAAAGGCCATGTTGTTGCCATGACAGGAGATGGTGTGAATGATGCACCGGCAATACGGCGGGCTGATGTGGGAATCAGTATGGGCATCACGGGTACTGATGTCACTAAACAGAGTTCCCATGGGATCCTTTTAGACGACAATTTTGCTTCCATCGTTGCATCTGTCCGGGAAGGAAGAACAGTATATGACAAGATGATTAAGTCTGCAAAATATCTTCTTTCATGTAATGTTGGGGAGATATTTACCATCCTTTTCTCACTTCTGCTTTTCTTGCCATTGCCGCTCCTCCCCCTTCAGATTCTAATGATCAACGTATTGACTGATGCTATCCCTGCTGTCGGGCTTGCTCTTGAAAAGTCAGAGGAGACGGTGATGAAGAAGAAACCACGCCAGAAGAACCAATACCCTCTTACAAGAAAGGATGTCTTCCTCCTCCTCTTCTTTGGCCTTGTGATGTGCGTGGGGACGCTCTTGGTCTTCTATTGGAATCTTCCCAATCTTCCGAAAGCAAGAACGATTGCATTTACTACGCTCGTGTTTTTCCAGCTGTTTGCTGTGCTCAGCAGCAGGTCGTTTGCCCCCGCATGGATGCCCTCCAAACTCTTTTCCAATATGTGGCTTTGGGGCGGAGTCTGTCTTGCCATAGGATTACATCTGATGGTGGTTTACACACCGTTTTTCCAGGGTGTTTTTGGTACCGTGGCATTAAGTGGTTTTGAGCTTTTGGAGGTTACTGCTGTTGCAACCCTTGGTTTTATTATCATGGAGGCAAGCAAGCTTTTCCTAAAAGATGCTGAACCTAGAACCATTCCTTCTTCTTGAAGTAGAAAAGCATGACGATGGAGAGCGCAAGCATTGCCAGAATCATCACCCAAAACCCATATTGAAACTGTGAACCAGGCAAGTGGACAAAATTGGTACCATAAATGCTTGAGATGGCTGTAAGCGGCAGTGCAATAGTTGCAAAGATGCTGAGCACTTTCATGACTTCGTTCATATTATTGGAAACAGAGGACATATAGACATCAAAGGTGTTTGCAACCGCTTCCCTATAATTATCGACGGTATCAGAGACCCTAATGGTGTGGTCATAGGCGTCTCTAAAATAGGGGATGGACTTGCGGGTGATAAATCGGTGCTCATTTTTGGCGAGGTATGACGTTTTCTCTCTTTGGTGGAATGCAATTTTTTTTATTTCTGTGAGCTGGCGTTTCAGCCGTAGAATCTCTTCCATGATTTTGGGATGGGGTTTTTTGGTCACTTGTTCTTCAAGTGCTTCGATATGAATGTCTATTTCCTCAAGAACCGGGAAGAAGTTTTCAATTTCCTGATTCAACATCCAGTGGAACAGAAAGTCAGGACCCCTCTGGAGAAGCTTTCCTGCCCTTTGCGAATCTTTGAGAAGTGCAGTAGTAGTGGGAATCTCTTTTTCATGATTAGATATCACGAAATTTGCGCCAATGGCAAAATCAATGTCCATCATGCTGATGGTCTCATTTTTCTGTATCCCATAGAAAACGCAGAATAAGTAGTTATTGAACTCTTCAATCTTAATGCGGGTCTTGCTATGCAGCATATCTTCTGTAGTCAGAGGATGGAGGTCAAAGGTATCCTGCAAAAGCTTTGCTTCTTCATGCGTTATGCTTGTAGCATCTATCCAGAGCCTTTTGTTCTTTATCTTCGGCAACTGAGCCGATGTTGCAGTCTTGAGCATCTTGTCCAGATAATGGATGGTGAGCATGGCATCTTCTGAATCAATAAGATATATATACCTTTCCAAAATGAAAGGGATTATGGAACAAAAAACGCTTCTTGTGGTGGCAGGGATTGTGCAGAAAGGCAAGAAAGTGCTTATTGCACAGAGGATGCAGGATACGCAAAACGATCCCCTCAAATGGGAGTTTCCCGGTGGCAAGGTCGAACTTCTGGAGGACCCCAAAACGGCCATCAGGCGGGAACTGCAGGAGGAGCTGGGAATCACGGTCAGCGTAGGCGAGCTGTTTGATTATGTTTCCTATATATACAAGCGCAAAGGGAAGAAACATCACGTGGTAGTCTTATTCTTTCTCTGCACAACACACAAGGAGCCCAAATGCGTTGGCTGCGAGCAGGTCAGATGGGTGCTTCCCAAGGACCTCTTCAGCTATGATTTTGTGGCTGCTGATGTGAAAATCCTCAAAAAGCTGGGGGCAAAATAGCCTAAAATTTTATAAAACAATCCATCTTCGCTTGCCTTATGGGGGAAGAGGTCTTTTTTAGGAACAGAAATGGCCATAAACTATGGGGGGAATTTTCAGGAAATCCTGCTCCAGATGGGCCCCTTGTCGTGCTTGCCCATGGACTAGCGCAGCAGAGTGAGCATCCTATTATCACGGGCCTTGAGCAAGCACTTAATGGAGAGGGTATAGCTACAGTACGCTTTGATTTTGCCGGCCATGGAAAAAGCGAGGGGGATTTTGCTGACACCACGCTTTCAGGTGGCGTGGAGGATACAGTACTTGTTCTTCGTGTGCTGAAGGAAATAGGTTACCAGCATCTTGGCTTTGCCGGTTTTAGCTATGGTGGGGCCGTAGGCCTGCGGGTAGCAGCGCAATATCCCCTGAAAGCAGCTGCCTTAGTCTCCGCGGTTCCGGATTACAAAGAACCTATCAAGCGCTATGTCCGATTTACTCAAGGCAGTAAAGCGTTTGCGAATTGGCAAGAAACCGGAATGGGTGATTATGTTGTTGATCCCACGGTAGTGGAAAGAGAGACCAGACCCCTCAGATTCTCATTTTATACTGATGCAGAACAACAGGTGTTCACACCTGAACATGCACAACAACTCCAGTGCCCTGTCCATCTTATCCATGGGAGGCGGGATCCCTTAGTGCGGGCAGCACAGATTGAGGCATTGCAAGGAAAGCCAAGAATTACTCTTGATGTTATCCCTGGCGCAGACCATTCGTATTCCAACGGCACCCGTGATCAGATGATGCAGTCTGCTGTTGGTTTTCTTATGAAGTACTTAAAACCAAGCTAAATCCCTAAGCCGATCCGAATCATCTTGACGCCCCAGGCGATGGTGATGAGGCCAAGAACCGTTGTAGTTATCTGGATGGCAGTTCTTCCAAAATATTTGTGCACACTTGACGAGAAGTATAACAAAAGCCCAGTGACTATCAGAACAACAAGCACTGCAAGTGCTGTCAGCGCCCTCCCATAATCATTAATGGACACAAGAATGGCTGTAATGGCAGCAGGGCCTGTGAGAAGTGGTGTTCCAATAACGGCAGCAATACCTGCACCTGTATTATTTTTGAACTTTTGGACATTAGCAAGCGGACCGCCGGTCACCATTTTAATGCCCAATAAAATCAACACCAGTCCCCCAGCAACCCTAAAATCAGCAAGGGTCGTGCTGAACAGATCCAAAAGCTGTTGTCCCAACAACAAGACACCAAAGGAAAGTGCTGCAGCAACAAGGATGGCAAGGCCAGCAATTCTTTTTTTCTCTGCATCTTTCATCTTTTCCGTCGCTACAAAGAAAACAGCAAGGCTTGCCGGAGGATCAAAGATGACCGTGAAGAGCACAATGAGCGGGATGAGGGATTCGAGCATGCTTCATAATCATACTAGGAACTATATATTGATTTCGAAATAGCCAAAACATTTTTATAGTAATATTTTTTACTAGGTTTTATGGGGACGTCAAAAATAACAAGAAACTATCAGGTAACACTACCAAAGGATGTACGTAAGATAGGTGAATATAAAATAGGTGATAAAGTTCTTTTTATGGTAAAGGAAGGGAGACTGGAGCTTGTGAAAATGGATACTCAAATCATAGAAGATGCAGCAGGACTTTGGAAAGAGACCCCTGAGAGGGGCATAGAATATGAAAATAGGGTGAGGAAAGGATGGAAGAACAGGCTTTTGTGATTGATACCAACATTTTTATCGATCATCTAAGGAATTTCTCACCTGCGCATACTTTTTTTAGATCGATTGCTGCTTCTGAAACCATTTTTTATTCTGCTATCACGGAAGCAGAACTCTTGGCAGGAAAAGAGAATAACAATCCCCAAAAGAGGGAGGTGCTTTTTCTTCTTCTACAGAAATGGCAAAAAATCCCCGTGGATAATCCGCTTGTTGCAACTGCCGGTGATATTTCTCGAATGCACGGGCTGCAGATTCCTGACGCTATTATTGCTGCAAGTGCCCTCTATTGCAAAGCAGTACTTGTCACTAGAAATGCTGCGCATTTCAAAGGTGTCAAGGGGCTTGTGGTGAAAGTGCCGTATTAAAAGAAGATTTCAAGACTCATAATTCTTTCTTTGGCACTTAAGCGGGATACATCATTTGCGCAAAGCCAGATGGCTGGTAGCGGTGGTTGCTTGACATATTTTGAGTGGCGAAGGTAAATCGCATGCTTGGAATATAGTTATTGTACATGCCAAAGAACTGAGGGCTGGTATTTTGCTGCGCGTGATGCTCCCTAAAATGATAGCTGGTCTTAAAATCCATCTCTGCCTTGCTTCCTACCCTCATACCAGCACCGTAAGAAAGCAATGTCTTCTGATATTCTGTGGGGGGTGCAGACTGCACCACCACGCCATCTGCATGAGTGGTGGTGTGCTGCATTGCTCCAATCTTGTATAGGTGAGTGGCGACCAGACCATTGCCATAGGCCTGGACAACGCGCCGTGGGATGTAAGCCCTTGCATATCGCAGGGGGAGTAATTCCGGGTTTGGTTCTGCTTCATGGTGCTCGGATTCCTGATTTTCCTTATGCACCACTGCTCCCAAATCCTCTTTGGTGGATACTCGTTTTGAGCGGTCAACAACGACATATCTTGGGAGCGGTTCAGGTGTTTCCTGTTCTTCTGCAATTGCGCGTTCAATGAATTTACTCAGATCGAGCTGCAGTCCTGCCCTGATGCTTTCCAAAATATATGCTTTCACCTCCCGTTTTGACCTCTTTGATTTGAACAGTCTCTTTGAGCCACTTTTCATGGCTACTAATATATATAAACCTATATTTAAATCTTTTGTTTTATTTTTTTGATATTAATCCATTAAAAATAGAAAAATTAATAAAATATAAAAAAATTTGTAGGTTATGAACATGAACGGTTTTAATAGGAATCTTGTTTTTTTGTGCGCAGAAGATGGCAGAATATCTCACAAAGATGTTGCAGTACTCCTACATACCAGCTCACAGCGTGTGCATTATGCCAGAGCAGTTCTTGAGCGGGAGGGGATTATCCATACACCTCACGTTATCTTTGATTACTCCTATTTCAACCTGATTCAGTTCAGGGTCTATTTTAAAGGAGGATACGTCGGAGAAAAAGACAAGCAAGCTATCCTTGCACTGCTTAGGGAGAATCCCTATTTAGTTTCTATTTATGAACTCAATGGTGAGTTTGATCTATCCATAGAACTGGAATCGCCAAACCCCTCACGTTTCAACAAAGAGCTGAAGCGACTCATATCCCTACAGCCAAGCCTTTCTCATTATAAGGTGCTTCTTACTCTCGTCACCCACCTGTACCCACGTTTTTATCTTCCGAATAACGAAGTGCTTACCAGCAGATTTCCCCAATCCATTGTGATTGGGGGTGACAGATATCCTGAGCAATTTACCTCAAGCGAACTTGCCATGATGAGGGTGCTGCTTGACAAACCTCTTGAGCGGCTCTCCGTCATTGCTCGTGCATCTTCCCTCAATATAAAGACTACAAGCAACCTTTTGAAGAACCTCCAGCAGAGGAAATGCATAAGGGGCTTTCAATATCTAGTTGATGCTGGAAAAGTAGGTATCTCAAAATTCCGGCTGTTCCTTAAACTCCATAACCTAACACAAGAACGAGAAGTGGTCCTGATGGAATACCTCCTCAACACCAAAGAAGTGGTGCAGACAAGCAAAACTGTTGGAGACTGGGACCTTGAGGTTGACATAGAATCCCTAGATAAGACACGTATCAGAGCAGTAATCAGAGAATTACGAGAACAGTTTAGTGGTATTATTGAATCCTTCAATCAAATGGAATACTTTGCCTCCTATACACGCAGCTATCTGCCACGGTATATTTTTGGAGAGGAAAAATAAATCTCGGTAGTGTCTTACTAAAGATACTTTAATTTTGTATGAAGAAAATTTCCCCATGTCCAGACTTTGGTTGCTTATCCTTCGATTATTGCTGGTGTCAGTTTTTCGTTGATAGGTTTCATGAAATTCCAGTAGAATTGGAATA
>JACRKK010000022.1 GCA_016219795.1 Candidatus Woesearchaeota archaeon
TCATACAAAATTAAAGTATCTTTAGTAAGACACTACCCCGTAATTATTACAGGAGATAATCTAGACGTTTGCGTAGATGCCACCATTCAAGGTGCTTGCAGAGAAGGATACCGGGTTATTGTGCCACAAGACCTAGTCGCAACATCCAGTAGCGCTAGCAAAGAAGTCCAAGACCACTATCTAAAGGTTTGGAGCACTCATATGGGAAAAGTGAGTGACGGACAGGCTGTTCTTAATTACTTAGAGATTCAAAGAAAAGCACAATAAATGAAAAAATAGGTGTCTACGCTGATGTAGACTCCCTATCATTTCACTAAAATAGCGGCCTTGCCGGGAATTGCTATCTGTGCTTTTTGTTCTGTACTTTCACTTTCTTTCATAATCTGCACCGCACAGCCAAACTTCTCTTCCAACGCTTGCTTTCCATCCATGAGGGTAGCATATTCTATGGCATCATCCAGCACGTGCTTTGGCAGTTTTGAGGTATCCTTCATGATGCGCGGCACCCATTTGACCACGTCCTGGCCGTGCTGCTTGAGCGTGGGATCCGCCATAAGTGCTTTCATAATCTCTTTGGGATCCTTGACGGTCTGCAAAAGTTCCTGCATCCTGGCAAAGAAATAGTGCTTCCAGGGTTTTGCCACAAAGAGAAGTATTTCGTTGGGATGGGTAATCTTCGCAAGCTCAAGAACAGATGCAATATCTGCAAAAGTCTGCTGCACCAGTTCTTCGCAAGCCTGTGCTTTCTTGTCAATCTTTTGCTCATCGTAGACTGGCCATGAAGCAAGAGAGATAAAACCTTCATTTCCCATCCGCTCCCAGAGCTCCTCGCAGAGGTGCGGTGCAAAAGGTGCGAGCATAAGCACGGTCGTTTTGAGAGTCTCACCATAAACACTTTTTTTGTACGGGCCTTCTTTGTATTTGTAGAGGTCATTGACCAGTTCCATGATTGCTCCAATGGCAAGACTGAACTTGATATGCTCTATGAGGTCTGTCACTCTTTTGAGTGTTGCATGCATTTTCCCTATGATGTGCTTGTCCCTATTCTGCAGGTTGTCATCAGTGTAGGGATCCAGGGAGAAATCTGCATCCACCAGCCGCTCAACTCTCTTTAGGAATCTGAACGTGCCTTCCACACCCTGATCTGACCAGTCCAGCTCTTTTTCAGGAAGTGCTGCAAACAGCATGAAAAGACGTGCGGTGTCTGCACCAAATTTTTCCATGATCTCGCCAGGGTCAACGACGTTGCCTATGGATTTTGACATCTTTGCGCCATCTTTGATGACCATGCCCTGGCACAGCAGGTTGGTGAAGGGTTCATCCACATCTGTTAAGCCTAAGTCGCGCAGAGCTTTGGTAAAGAATCGTGCATAAATCAGATGAAGGCAGGCATGCTCAATACCGCCTATATACTGGTCGACAGGCATCCAGTATTTTACTGCCTGCTTGTCAAAGACTGCCTCTGACTGCGGGCTGCAGTACCGCAAAAAATACCAGGAAGAATCAACGAAGGTATCCATGGTATCTGTCTCGCGTCTTGCTTTCCCGCCGCACTGCGGACAGGTGCAGTGCGTAAATTTCTCTGAAGTCTCTAGCGGGTTTCCTGCGCCGGTGAATATGGCATCTTTGGGCAGCATAACAGGTAGTTCTTGTTCAGGTACAGGAACAAGGTTGCAATTCTTGCAATAGATCATAGGTATCGGCGTTCCCCAATACCTCTGGCGTGAGATGAGCCAGTCCCTTAGTTTGTATTGAATTTTCCATTCCGCTAGACCTTTCTTTTTTAATGATTCCACGATGTGCTTTCTGCCTTCTATTATGGGAATGCCATTGAATTCTCCTGAATTAATAATTCTTCCTTTTACATTATATTTATCCACATTATCATAGACAAAACTTTCTCCTTCTTGAGATTCAATGCTTTGGAGAATAGGCAACTCATATTTCTTAGCAAAATCCATATCACGCTGATCGTGAGCAGGAACTCCCATAACCACCCCGGTTCCATAATTCATCAGGACATAATCTGCAACCCACAACGGAATTTTCTTTCCGGTGAACGGATGGAGGAGGTAAGTTCCAGTAAATATACCTGTCTTTTCTTTGTCTGTCCCCATTCTCTCAATCTCAGATTTTTTTCTTGCGGATTCAATATACTTCTTGATATTCTCTTCCTGTTCTTTGGTAATAAGTGTAGAGAGTTTAGGATGCTCTGGAGAGATAACTACAAAAGTTACACCATAAATTGTATCAACTGTAGTGGTAAATGTATCCAGAATAACATGTTTCTCTTCAACTTTCCACGAAACATTACATCCCTCACTCCTCCCAATCCAATTCTCCTGCATGATTTTGACACGCCCTGGCCAGTGGGGGAGCTGCTGTAATTCATCCAACAATTCCTGTGCGTAATCGGTTATCTTGAAGAACCACTGTTCAATCTCCCGCTGCTCAACTAAAGCACCAGACCTCCAGCCTTTGCCATCAATAACCTGCTCATTGGCAAGCACGGTCTGGTCCACAGGATCCCAGTTGACCAGTGCTTTCTTGCGGTAGACTAAGCCTTTCTTATAGAACTGCAAAAAGATCCACTGATTCCATTTATAGTAATCAGTGTTGCAGGTGGCAATCTCCCTGCTCCAATCATAGCTTAATCCCAGCTGTTTTTGCTGTGCCTTGATGCCTGCAATATTCTTTCGGGTGATGTCCTCAGGATTTCCGCCTTGTTTGATGGCTGCGTTCTCTGCCGGCAGGCCAAAGGCATCATATCCCATCGGATACAGTACATTAAAACCCATCATGCGCTTGTAGCGTGCAAAGGCGTCTCCCAGAGAATAGTTGCGGACATGTCCCATATGGAGCTTGCCGGAGGGGTAAGGGAACATTTCAAGGCAGTAGTATTTGGGTTTCTTTGGGTCTTCTGTTACCCGGAAGATATGTTCATCTGCCCACTTCTGCTGCCATTTATTCTGGATTTCAGTAAATGTTGCCATTAGGTCCCACAAATGACAGGACATTTAAATAAATTTTGGGCAGACTTCCCGAAACCTTTATAAATCCCCCCTTAATTCTGGAGCAGTATGATAGTACCCATACGATGCTTTTCCTGCGGAAAACCTATTGGTCATCTCTGGGAGCAGTACCAGGAGAAGAGCAAGACAGACGATAAAAAGAAAGTCTTAGATGCCTTAGGACTGCAGCGCTATTGCTGCAGGTCAGCGTTCCTGGGGCATGTTGATTTGGTGGATACTGCTGCACAGTTTAAGAAGTTCTAGGATGTGTTTTTGCTTTCTTTGGAACGCCAATGGTAATAAAAGTATCTTCTACATAAATCCCATCCAGAAAAAGAGGATGTGTTCTGGTATTGTGAGTGTCATCTAAACCCATTCTGCTCATTATTACATCGACATCTCCCACTCTGCATTCATATGACCATTCATCCTCCCCACCAGCAGTTTCGCTTCCTTCGATAAAATCCTCAGGACCATATTCCTTCTCTACCAGAAAAGTGGCTTTTGCTTTATGGGCAGCCTCAAGAACAGTGTTGGGTTGCGAAGCATACTGTGCCCAGGTGCAGGTGATAAGGTCATCGCTGGTAAGTGGGTGCGACTTCAGATAATCCTCGGTAGTGTCTTACTAAAGATACTTTAATTTTGTATGAAGAAAATTTCCCCATGTCCAGACTTTGGTTGCTTGTCCTTCGATTATTGCTGGTGTCAGTTTTTCGTTGATAGGTTTCATGAAATTCCAGTAGAATTGGAA
>JACRKK010000023.1 GCA_016219795.1 Candidatus Woesearchaeota archaeon
ATTGTTGTCTTCTCGTAATAAGCAAATGACATAATTATGTCTAAAATCTGCGTTTTCCACTAGTGTATTCACTAGTGGCTCAATGGAAAACGCAGGGTTAAAGAAAATCGGCCCGAGCGAAGCGAGAATGCCGCCGGTCTACTGACCGGCGGTGGCCGATTTTCTTTTTACAGTTGTGTCATTTGCTATAAGGAGGGATGAGAAGAGGATGGCACAATTTAGCTAAAGAATGTAATACACGATGAGGAGGCAAAAAAATGAAAAAAACAATTATATTCATGTCAGTAATAGCGTTGCTGGTTGTAGGGGTTTTCCTTACAGGATGTACTGCTGGAAAGACACCTGACTCTTCAGGAACTAATAACCCCGTTGCTGAAATTAACAGTTTAGGAAAATCACCTGATTTTACGGCAACAACAATCACTGGAGAAACGGTAAGCACTAAATCATACCTAGCAAGCAGCAAGCCAACAATAGTATATTTTATGGCGTCTTGGTGCCCCACATGTGCAAAGAACTGGCCATCATTAAACCAAATCTATTCAGATTATAAGGATGAAATTAATCTTGTGGCCATAAGTATTGACCCTACTGACACACAGGAAGTACTAAGTAAACTTGCAAAAGAAAAAGGACTTATATTCCCTATAGTGCCTGGCAATCCACAAGTAATGGTTGACTTTGGAGTTAAAGGACAGGCTACAACAGTGGGGGTTGATGTTCAGGGAAATATAAGGTTCATCAAGTCAGGAGAATTTAGCCTTGAAGAGTATAGGTCAATGGTAGGGGAATTATTGTAAAGTTGAAAAACCAACCTGGCGATATCAAATGGACAATTTTATTTATTTTTCATTTATTCAGGGGATGCTAGCATTCTTTGCACCTTGCGCAGTTGCGCTATTACCTGCATATATAGTCTCATTTATCTCTAGAAATAAAGAACAGAGTTCATCAAAAAAATACCTCTTACTAAGAGGATTTAAATTAGCATCATTAAGCATTTTGGGAATACTTATTATTTATGCCCTGGCTGGGACTATGATCCTTTTTGCAGGCCAGCTCATCAAGGAATACATGAAATGGATAGCCCTCTCAATGGGTGGTGCCTTAGTTATTCTTGGAATAATGATGCTCTGTGGGAACAGCATTTCATTGAACCTCCACATGAAATACAAGAAGCACAACAGCGAAACTGCCGAGGCGTTTTTCTTTGGGATTGCTTATGCAATAGGTGCGTTAGGATGCTTATTCCCGTTATTTCTGGTAGTCACAACTCAAGCGATAGCAGCTCCAAATATTCTACGGGGAGGATCATACATCATTGCATATTTCCTAGGAATAAGTACATTGATGATAATAGCTATACTCATGTCTATATTTACTAAAGATTATCTTATGAAACAACTGGGTAAGATATTACCTTATATGGACTGGATAAGTGGCGTGCTTTTAATTTTAGCAGGGATCTATGTCATACAGTATCAACTCGTGCTTTTCTGATGTCAAACTAAAAAATTGGGCGGCCTCCGACCACCAGTCAATAGACTGGATGGCATGACCGTCAGCCGACAACAAAGTTGGCGTGCGTGTTCAAATTCCCCTAACAAGAACAAATGCGAGGGAGGGGATTTGAACCCCCGTACCCACTAAGGGACAGGATCTTAAGTCCTGCACGTTTGACCAGGCTTCGCTACCCTCGCATCCTGCAAAGTGAAAAAGCTGGTTTGTATATAAATGTAACGAGCAACCTTTATATAACCCCTCGAAATTCCCCAGGCTTATGACCTTTTACGACTGGATACGGCAGAGGAACTTAAGCAAATCGCAGATCACCGTCATCCTTACAGGATTCTACATCTTTTTTGCACTGACGGCAAATATAGCCGCGACAAAGGTAACTTATTTTGGCTCCCTGATTATGGATGCAGGCATCATCTATTGTCTTACCTTCACCTGGCGTGACCTTATCCACAAACAGCTTGGCAAATCGGTTGCCCTAACCACTATTTGGGTGGCAGGCATTGCCAATCTGCTTGCTGCACTCTATTTTCAGGGCGTTGTCCTGTTGCCTGCAGAGACAGAATGGGCTGCTGCAGGCGGTCAGGTCGCGTGGGAATTCCTCTTCAGCATCCAAATTCGTATAGTTATCGGTTCTGTGATTGCAATGATTATTGCGGAGTTATGCGATACCTGGACTTACCAGCTATGGACTCAAGGTCCAGGAAAAGACAAACCCCAATTCTTGCGGGTTTTTGTCTCTAATGCAGTATCCATTCCGATAGATAGTATTATCTTTCCCATTATTGCTTTTGGCGGCATCCTGAGTATGGATGTTATCTGGCAGATGTTTCTGGCAAATATCTTCATCAAGGCACTGTTTACTGTTGCTGCTTTCTGGATGATTTACCTCGTGCCTGAAAAGCCGCTGTATACCCGTAAAGACTAATTATCCTAGAACAATTTCACTTCTCTATCAAGTGCCAGATGCGAAAGATACGAAACCAGGGCAACCACAAAGAATTTGGGGTTGTAAAACCAAAAAGGCAGGGAAAACACAAGCGCAGTAGTGATACTATGGATGAACGTGCGGTGTTTTACCAGTTCTAAAAGCAGCAGGGCAACGCTAATGCTTATGCCAAGCCATTTCTTATCCAGCCAGAAGCAGGCAAGGATAATCACTAAGCTTGCGGCGGTCACCATCCTACGGGAGCGCGAAGATGCAATGTCTATATCTGGAAGGATAGAATAAAACAAAATGATAGGAATCAGCAAAATAATATCTATAACTGAAAAAGAAAATACCGGGACAATATAATTCAGTGCAAGAAATATAACAACAAGAAGAATCCCTATTATCTGATGGAGTCTGGCGTTAGGCATCGTCTTGCAGGAGGAGCTTGATTTGTGTCACAAAGTCACCTGCTTCCTTATATAATGCATCAAACTCTTCCCCAGTCATCCCTTTTTTCTCTCCATGCATAATCTGCTTTGCAATAATGTACAGCTTGTGCATAGTCTTAGGATAGCGTTTATGAAGTTTTTTTGTCGCCACAAACTTTTCCTCAAGAACGCTTGCTACCATCTCCGGTTGTGGAGGCATGTTTCCTGACTTGATGATTGCAGCATGCGCAGCATCAATGACTGCCCAGTATAAATCAACAGTTCCATGCAGGATATGCCATTTGGCATTCTGGAGGGTTCGTGGTGCTCTTGCATAATAAACCCACATCGCCTCTTCTGTCGGCTTTATTCTGCCTTTCTTAAGAAGCTCCTGCATTGGTCCAAAGATACCCACATCATAGAGTGCTGCTCCACTACGCAGCATGTTGAGGACGATAGGATCGCCACTCTTCACATAATCCCAGAATGTGGTGAGCCGTAGTGTTGTGATATGCAGTCGTGGGCTGGTCTGCCGAACATGGCCCTCTACAATTACCCTATACGCTTCTGAGACCTCTGTGGTAAGGACGGTACTGACGTCATCAACAATAAGAAGTATGTCAATATCCCCTTTACTTTGCACATTTCTTTTCGCCACGCTTCCAAATAGGACAATTGCCTTTAGAAATCCTCCAAACTCTTTCTGCAGTTTCTTGGAGAATCCATCTGCTACATTCAGATCTTCATTCTGATAATAGGGGTGAGCTTCCTCATGAATCTTGTGCTGCCCTATAGTAAAATCCACGGTATACACCTCTCTCTTGTTAACTACTGCGGGCTAAAGCCCGCAGCGTAGCGAAGTAATTAACATGCCAGAAAATCCCTTTGCCATCTCCAAGTTGAAGCACAGAGGTTGGCAAAAGGGATTTCTGAGCATCTCAACGGGAAATCAAGCCATCCTACTGAGCTGGCTTTCAATGCGCGAAAGTTCCTGTTTAAGCCTGTCAATCTCCGGCTGTTCCACAGCCTGCTGTTTGACCTTTACCTTATGTTTAGGCTCAGGCATTGTTGCATGGAGTGAAGTGTTGGGCATAAGAGAGCGCAGTTTTGCCATCTGCTTTTGCAGATCATGGATGGTTGTGTGGTACTCTGAAATAAATGCAAGTTTTTCGGTTCTCACCTTTTTAAATTCTTCAAAGCGCTGGAGGTAGGATATTGCCTCTTTTGAAGTCTCAAGAAGGGCTCTGCGAACTGTCAGAGGATCCGAAATTCCGATATACAGCGGATTATTGGCTGTCTGTTTTGCTGCCATCTTTTACACCTTCACCTGGCTTGAAAGCGTTGTCTCAATTGAGGCAAGTTTTGCTTCCATCTCATCAATACCTACAGCCCACTGCTGTAGTTCCTGATCTTCCTTTGCTTTGAGGTCATGGATTTTTGCTAAGTCTCCTTTTGCTCGTTCCATGCGCTCTTTAATTATTTCCAGAGTATCTATTATATCTTTGTAATTATCCACTTTGACAAATACGGGCATTGTTTCGGGCATTTCTCTTCACCTCAACTCTCTATTTCAAACAGTGTTTTATCGACAAATACCATCTTCTTCTGGATGTCCTCTATCGAAGTCTTCCATGCATCAAGTTCCTTGGTCTTCGCATGTTCCATTTCCTCTAAGGTAGTAAGTGTTGATGTTGCTTCTTGTAATTTGCGCTGTATCATCTGTATGTTGTGTAGTGTCTCTTTATAGGCTACGTCAGAGACAAACAGCGTCTGTCCCTTGCTGGTCATAGTGATTACTGGTTTTATCCTTTGTGGGGGTGCAGGAACTGATGGTTTTTGTTCTTTTGTGACCTGCGGTTTATCATGTATGACTGGAGGCATCATTGGAGTGGTTGGTTTTGCGGGTATCGGTCCTTTCAGAAAATCAGGCAGGTCTTCTATTTGGTCCTCTGGAAAATCCAGATTCTTTTCCGGTGTTGGTTGCAAAACTGGCTCCGATGGTTGCATAGGCTGTTGCCAGGGCATATTCCTTGTTTTGAATGTAGCGGGGGGAAATTCAGGGGGTATATAATTTCCCGTTTCCATATCCGCTTCTTTAGGCAATGCCGGGATATCCACTCCTCGCGGTGCAATATCCATCTGTGCCTCTCCATCTCTTAGGCTGTCCATCTCTGCGTCAATAGGGGGCATGGGAATATCATCTTCTCCCCCCTGTTTGAAATTAAAATACGGCAAATCTGCTGGAATGCTGGATGGAACTCCTTCAGGAGCAGGAACTGGCGGCAACGTAGCCCCTTCGTCACCATCTTTCTTTTTTCCTTTAAGAAAACCAAAAAGACCCATACTTACTCACCCCTCTTTTTCTATCTACAGTAAGAGAGGTATATTTAAATTTTTAGGAGCATTCTTTAATGGTAAAATCTGCGTTTTCCACTAGTGTGTTCACTAGTGGCTCAATGGAAAACGCAGGGTCGGAGAAAACCGACCCGAGCCGAAGGCGAGCATGCCATCGGTCTGTGACCGATGGTGGTCGGTTTTCGATTGACAAGGATTCCCAACGGAAATTGTCAAACCACAATCTTTAAAAACAACCTGCTTCTGTTCTTTTTTTTTAATGAACTCTCGACAACCAATAAAGCTTGTTCTTTCAGATGGCACTGTTTTTGAGGGGCATTCTTTTGGTGCATACCGTTCCGTAGCAGGTGAAGTGGTGTTCAACACCGGTATGGTTGGCTATCCTCAGGCTTTCACAGATCCCTCCTATCGGGGCCAGATTCTTGTTCTGACATACCCCCTTATTGGGAATTACGGTGTTCCGTCAGATGAAGAAGAACTTGGCTTCAAAAAGCATTTTGAATCTAATGCAATCCACATCTCTGGGCTTATTGTATCTGAGTATTCGGATCTCAATGATCATTGGGCGTCCAAGCGAACGCTGCCGCAATGGTTGCAGGAGCAGAGCATCCCTGCTATTTATGATATAGACACCCGGGCACTAACCAAGAAATTGCGTGAGCATGGAGTCATGCTTGGCAAGATTATTGCGGATGTAGATGTACCTCTGGAAGACCCAAACCAGCGCAACCTTGTTGCTGAAGTTAGTATAAAAAATCCCTGCGTTTATAATCCTGATGCCGCAGGACCGACGGTAGTGGTCATTGACACTGGCTGTAAATACAACATCCTGAGGAATTTCATAAAACGGGACGTCAAAGTCATGCGTGTTCCCTGGGATTATGATTTCACCACCCTGGAATTTGATGGTCTGTTTATTGCCAATGGACCAGGTGATCCCAAGATGTGCACTAAAACCATTGAGCATGTGAGGACAGTGCTTGAAAAGAACATCCCTATTTTTGGCATCTGCCTTGGTAACCAGATTCTGGCACTGGCTTGTGGTGCGGATACCTACAAACTTAAATATGGCCATCGCTCCCAGAACCAGCCTTGCATCAACTTAGAAACCGGCCGGTGCTACATTACTCCCCAAAATCACGGATTTGCAGTCAATGCAAAAAAGCTCCCGGAGGGCTGGAAAGAATGGTTTGTGAACGCCAACGACAGCACTAATGAAGGGATTATGCACGAAACCAAGCCCTTTATGTCAGTACAGTTCCATCCTGAAGCAAAATGCGGTCCCGTGGACTGTGAATTCTTGTTTGATGTCTTTTTGGAGCAAGTAAAGAAGCGGTGACTATGCATGATAGAAAAACCAAAAAAAGCATTGATCTTGGGCTCAGGTGCATTGCGCATTGGACAGGCAGGAGAATTTGATTACAGCGGAAGCCAGGCTATTAAGGCCCTGAAGGAAGAAGGCATAAAAACTGTCCTTATTAATCCAAACATTGCAACCATACAGACGTCTAAGGGACTTGCAGACAAGATTTATTTCCTCCCGGTCAACGAATATTTTGTGGAAAAAGTGATTGCAAAAGAGAAACCAGATTCTATTCTGCTTTCTTTTGGAGGGCAGACCGCACTGAATTGTGGCGTAGCTCTGGAAAAAAGTGGCGTTCTCAAAAAATACAAAGTAAAGGTACTGGGAACGCCCGTCACCACTATAGAGAATACTGAAGATCGTTATCTTTTTGTCAAGGAATTGAACAAGATTGAGGTCAAGGTGCCCAAAAGCATTGCAGCAGTCTCTAAGGAGGCAGCACTTGATGCTGCAGAGAACATTGGTTATCCTGTCATGATTCGCGCTGCCTATGCCCTAGGTGGTAGGGGAAGCGGCATTGCAAAAAACAAACAGGATCTTGCAATCATGGTAAATGAGGCATTCAGCCACAGCCCCCAGGTACTGGTAGAGGAATGGCTTGGTGGCTGGAAAGAAATTGAATATGAGGTGGTCAGGGACGCTTACGATAATTGCATTACGGTATGTAACATGGAAAATGTTGATCCCCTGGGCATCCATACGGGAGAAAGCATAGTGGTTGCTCCCTCCCAGACACTTACCGACAGCGAATATCACAAGCTAAGGGAATTATCCATTAGGACCATCCGTCATCTAGGGATTGTAGGCGAATGCAACATCCAATATGCTCTTCATCCATATTCTGAAGATTACCGCGTTATTGAGGTGAATGCCAGGCTTTCAAGGTCCTCTGCCCTTGCTTCTAAGGCAACAGGATATCCTCTGGCCTTTATTGCAGCGAAGCTTGCTTTAGGCTATGCACTGCCTGAATTGAAGAATTCCATCACCAAGAAGACGACCGCCTGTTTTGAACCTGCCCTTGATTATCTTGTCATAAAAATCCCCCGCTGGGATCTGCACAAGTTCAAACAGGTCTCAAAGAAAATAGGGAGTGAGATGAAGAGCGTAGGGGAGGTCATGGCCATAGGCCGGAAATTTGAAGAAACCCTGCAAAAAGCGTTGCGTATGTTGCAGCTATCCATGCGGGGGCTTGTAGGGAATAACCTTACATTTCCTGATGTGGAAGACAGCATAAAAAACCCAACAGATCAGCGCATTTTTGCTGTTGCCCAGGCTATTAAAGAAGGTATCTCCCTTGAGAAAATCAACGAATGGAGCGGCATTGACAAATGGTTCCTCTATAAAATCAGAAATATCATAGGAATGGAAAATACCCTTCTCCAGTACGCTAAAACAGAGATTCCTATAGAAATTATGCGTCAGGCAAAACAATTTGGGTTTTCAGATGAACAGATTGGTTTTATTACCTCTCAGCCGGAAATGACGGTGAGAAAACTTCGCAAGAAACAGGGTATTATTCCTGCGGTAAAACAAATTGATACGCTGGGTGCTGAGTATCCTGCTAAAACAAATTATCTCTATACTACCTACAACGGCACAGAGGATGATGTGGAGTTTGGCACGAAAAAATCAGTGATGGTGCTTGGGTCAGGGGCATATAGGATTGGTTCTTCAGTAGAGTTTGATTGGTGCTGTGTCAACGCAGTCATAGCAGCAAAGAGGGTTGGCTATCAGGCTATTATGTTGAACTATAATCCTGAAACCGTGAGTACGGATTATGACATCTGTGACCGGCTTTATTTTGATGAAATCAGTTTTGAATTAGTTATGGATATCTATGAGCGTGAGCAAACCACAGGGGTCATTATTTCCATGGGTGGGCAGACCCCCAACAATCTTGCCATGCCCCTCTATAAAGAAGGCGTTACCATCCTCGGGACTTCTCCCCTTTCCATTGACAGTGCAGAAGACCGAAACAAATTCTCAAAGCTGCTTGATTCCCTGGGAATTGAACAACCGCTCTGGAAAGAAAGCACCTCATTTGATGAGGCAAGAAAATTTGCAGAAAAAGTGGGATATCCGGTTTTAATCAGACCAAGTTATGTTTTGTCTGGTGCGGCAATGAATGTAGTTTTTGACAACGAGAGTCTTGAGCGCTATCTAAAGATTGCATCGTTGGTTACGCCAGAATATCCGGTAGTCATTAGCAAATTTGAGACGAATTCCAAAGAGATTGAGATCGATGCTGTTGCGAACAAGGGGAATGTTCTTATGTACGCCATCAGTGAACACGTGGAGAATGCAGGTGTTCATTCCGGCGACGCTACCATGATTCTTCCACCGCAGCGTCTTTACCTTGAGACTATCCGGCAGGTTAAGAAGATTTCTAGACAGATAGCATCAGCACTGAAGATTACCGGGCCATTTAACATCCAATTTCTGGCAAAAGACAATCAAGTCAAGGTGATTGAATGCAATCTACGCGCTTCACGGAGTTTTCCTTTTGTTTCCAAGGTGTTCAAACGCAATTTTATCGACCTGGCAACGAGGGCCATGTTGAATGAAAAATTGCCCAAGCTTGATAAATCCAGTCTTGACCTGGATTATGTAGGGGTTAAGGCTCCGCAATTCTCTTTTTCCAGACTTAAGGGTGCGGATCCTATGCCTGGTGTGGAGATGGCATCAACAGGAGAAGTGGCCTGTTTGGGTTCAGATTTATATGATGCATTCCTAAAGGCGCTTATCTCTACGGATTTTGTTCTTCCCCAAAAAGGCATCCTTCTCAGTATTGGAGGTGACAAGAACCGTTTCAAGCTCTTAGAGGATGTACAGCGTCTTGAAAAGTTGGGATTTACCCTTTTTGCTACAGATAATACCTACCAGTTTTATGCACAACACGGAATCAAGACTACGCTGCTCTATAAGGCGCAGGAGGAGATAGAGCCTAATGTCCTTACCTATATGCAAAAGAAAAAATTGGATCTGGTGATATGCATGCCTGAAGAATATTTTCCTGTGGAATCTGGCGACACCTATATCATCAGAAGGTACTCCGTAGATTACTCGATACCTCTGCTGAATAATATACAACTTACTAAACTTTTTATAGAAGCGATTGCTGCAAAGGGGATGGATGACCTTGAAATCAAAAGTTGGGAGGAATACCACTAAGATGGTATTTGAAGTCTTACGAAAGCAGCTGTTTTGGGTACTCCTCGTTTTTCTAGTCATTGTTGTTGCAGCATGTACACCAACGAGTGTAAGTTGTGACGCATACGCAGACAAGGCAGACAAAGATAATTGTCTCTCAGAAAATGCCATTAAGTCCCTGGATTCTGAACTTTGCCTGCCTATTGAAGGTCAGTCCTTTAAGGACAACTGTTATCAGCAGATTGCTATAGTTAAAAATGATATCTCTTTGTGTGAGCATGTTGTTGGGGAACAGGCCAAAGGAGCATGTTATCAGAAGATTGCTGCTTTTTCTATGGATCCCATTATTTGCGACCAGATTGAGGGGGATTACTGGAAAGATCTGTGCCTGCGTGATGTTGCAATTGCCAGCAAAGATGCAGCACTTTGTGGAGAAATGGGTACAGTAAAATGGCGTGATGATTGTTATATTACACTGGCTAAAGCGACTAATGTATCAACCCTCTGCACAGATGTTGCTGCAACCGCCAAACGGGATGACTGCTATTACCAGCTGTCGTATGCGACGACTGATCTTAATATATGTCCTTCTATCACCGATGATTTCTTAAGAGACAGATGTAGGGTGCTCAATGCCTTATTGACCAAGCAGCTGTCAGTGTGTGATACCACTGAAAAACCACTCTGGCGGGATGTCTGTTTCAAGGGGATTGCCAAGCTCATGGTCAATGAAAGCATCTGTACTGATTATATAAGCCACAATCAGATTCAGCAGGATTGTATTGATGAGATACGGAAAACTGAAAATGGAACAGCTCCCTAAATTGATTCGTCTTGCTCTTGCTGAAGATATTGGTAAAGGGGATCTAACATCCATATTGCTTCTTCCAAAAAATGCGAGAGGTGTTGCCCAGCTTACTGCTAAGGAGGCAGGAGTTATTGCTGGCCTTGCTACTGCTGCAGAAGTCTTTTGGCAGGTTGATGCTTCTTTGAGTGTTAAGCTATTGGTGCATGATGGTGATCAGGTAAAGAAGGGTACGGTTCTCGCAACGATCAAAGGAAGGGTACGCCCCATTCTTGCAGCTGAACGGACAGCATTGAACATTTTGCAGCACTTAAGCGGCATAGCAACCTATACATGGGGTTATGTAAAGGAGCTTGCAGGGACTGGCGTTGTTTTGCTTGATACCCGTAAAACCCTGCCGGGTATGCGCAGACTTGAGAAATATGCGACATTGGTGGGGGGTGCAAAGAACCATCGGATGGGTCTTTATG
The DNA here is from genome assembly GCA_016219795.1 of Candidatus Woesearchaeota archaeon. GTDB lineage: Archaea > Nanobdellota > Nanobdellia > Woesearchaeales > JACRKL01 > JACRKK01. The sequence goes on from JACRKK010000023.1 coordinate 11,024, forward strand.
ATTCCGTTCTCATTAAAAGTAACCATCTTACGGCTGTGGGAAGTATTAGGGAGGCACTTCTTAGGGCAAGGGGCAGTAGCAAACGCATTGAGATAGAGGTTAAGACCCTTGCTCAGTTCAAAGAGGCGTTGCAGGTTGGTGCCTCAGTTATTATGCTTGACAATATGAACCTCTTGATTTTAAAAAAGGCAGTTGCACTGCGTAATTCCTTCTTTCCCGATGCAAAACTTGAAGCATCGGGAGGGATTCGATTGAGCAATATACGGGATGTTGCAAAGACAGGTGTAGATTATATATCCTGCGGTGCCATAACCCATAGTGCTCCAGCACTTGATATTAATCTCCAATTAAAATCCGTCAGCTTTAAATAGGTATAGGCGATTGTCGCCTCTATGGAAGAGGAAGTTGCCCAAGTCCTTCTGGATGTGAAAGCAGTCACCCTTAACTGTAAAAAACCCTACACCTTTGTTTCTGGTATCAAAAGCCCCATCTATTGCGATAACCGACTTATCCTTTCTTACCCCCCGGGGCGTAAGACTATTATCCATTACATGAAAGAAATCATATCTAAAAATAAATTGCATGCAGATGTAATTGCGGGTACTGCAACCTCTGCAATCCCTTATGCCGCATGGCTTGCCCATGAGCTTGATCTGCCCCTCATCTATATCCGTAAGAACTCAAAAGATTATGGTAAAGAAAAGCTTGTGGAAGGTGTGCTTACTCCAGGTCAGCATGTCATTGTTATTGAGGATCTGATTACCAGCGGGGGTAGTGCTTTAAACAGCGTGCAGGCTGTTCGGGAGATAGGGGGTATTGTCAACTCAGTGATTGCGATATTTACCTATGGCTTTGAGAAGTCCCGCAAGGCCTTTGAAGAAGCCCGTTGTAACCTGTATACGCTTACCAATTTTCATATCCTTATTCCTGTTGCTGCACAGAAAGGTTTCATTAAGGAAGAAGAGGTTAAGGATATTCTTGAATGGTCCAGCGATCCCACAGGGTGGGGTAAGAGGATGGGTTTCTAATCTACAAAAAGCTCATCAAGTTCAAACTTGGATAACTTGCCTTTGTTGATTAAGGAACGGAAATTTTTTTTCTGGCGTTCCCTTTCATGTTCAAGTTCTTCAAGCACTTCCATATCTGTTTGTTCTAGGATAGTTATCACCTGTGTTATTACTTAAAAGTAACACTAATATATAAATCTTTCGAAAAAAGAAAATGGATATACTTATTTCTATACCAGAAAAACAATATTTATAAAGGGGTTACTGACGAAGAGCCACTCGAAAGAGGGTTAATATATCCCGTGGGGTGGTTAGATGGAAGAGGAAGAACATGTAGAAGGGGAGAGCGAAGAGAACATCTACGGTAAAGAAGCCCGAAAAGAGATGGTAGAAAATGATGAAGTGTCTCCTGAGGAAGAAGCATTTATGGAGGGTTATGAGGAAGCAGAAGAAGAGCCGGAGTCCAAGGCAGAGGAAGAGGAATGATTCTCTCCTTTCTTTCTTTTTGCAATATCTTTATATAATCCCTCATCTTGACTGATTGGGGGTAGGGGGTACGTAACTCTCGGGAAACTGAGGAAAGTCCATCCACTACAAAAAGGCCACTCTCCTAGAGAGGCACAGCAATGTGCGGCAACCACTCAGAAACGGTACCCACCTGCAAGAGGATGACGCTTGCGAAACTGCTGGCAACAGCATGTGAGAACCAGCAGACGTTTTGCAGGATGCGGTTGAAACGGTGAGCCCTGGCCGGTGCAACTCGGAAACGAGGCTAAGTTGAATGTTACGGCGAGCTGTTCACTGCGAAGTGAAGCCCGACAGAAGGTGGCTTATCGCTTCCCTACCCTTTATTCTCCGTCAACAACGTCTTCTTCTTCGGACTCTAAGAATTCTTCATCTTCTACAGGCAGTTCTTCTTCAGGGAATTCTGCATTGGTCTTAAGCTCTGTTTTTGGCTGCTCTTTATCCACTACTTCAAGTTTGCCAAATTTTCCTGTTGAAAGCTGTTTTTCTCCCTGATATTCGCTGACGTAGCCATTGGTTATTTTGACAGTGTTGCCTACATTAACTTGGTCAACCTGCTCGTTCCAGAGCGTGAGTTTAATTTCTCCTGTGCTGTCTTTTGCTGTGGCATTACATACTTTACCTGCTTTTCCAAACTTGTCGAATTGCCTGACATCTCCTTTATCTACAATTTCAACGACGATGTCCACTTTGCCCTGCTTTGCTTGGAGTTCTGCAACAGTTGTCATGAGTCTATCACCTTACTTAGTGAAATAATGCATTCTTTATAAATATTGCGACCATAATCTTTATATAGATTCCACTTTCCCTGTTCCATTCACTCTTTTAGAGTCCCACAGGAAAATGCGGCAGTAGTCTAATGGCTAGGATAGGGCCTTGCCAAGGCTCTGATTCGGGTTCGAATCCCGGCTGCCGCATCCTTTTTTCAAAAGGATAAGATAAAACGGGATTCGAACGTGCACCCCAACTTCGTTGGTGGCAACTTCTCGATGTTCCATCTTTTGTATCTATTGTAGCACCATTTTCCTAAGTCATAAGCCAAATCTTTAAATACCATCCTTGAATTCTTCTGTTCGCAAGACTACCTTGACCACTATCCTTGTTTTTTGGGCCCGTAGCTTAGCCTGGCTGGAGCGCCGGTCTTATATGGCAGCGTTCCACACAAAGAACATCTAAGACAGCCGGTGGTCGTGGGTTCAAATCCCGCCGGGCCCATTTTTTTTGTTTAGCGGGATTTGAACATGCACCCCAACTTTGTTGGTGGCACCTCTCTCGTCGCTTCCAGCTC
>JACRKK010000024.1 GCA_016219795.1 Candidatus Woesearchaeota archaeon
ACTAGCGAGAGCACTATAAAAAAAGAGCATAATAAGGAAAATGAGTGAAAGTCAAAGAAGATAACAACCATTTCTATTGCAGATTTCTAGACGAAAAGGTATTTTTTTTCAAAAAATAGGGTTATTCCAAGTTCTCTATAACTGTTTTGGCAGCACCCAAAGAGAAGCAACTGGCAGTACATTAACTTTCTTCTAAGGCAGCCAGGTCTTCTGGTTCTTTATTTTCTCAGGCAGATACGTGTCGATGACAAAATTCAGGGAATGGCTTGAGAACGCCTGCTGCTCTACCCTCTTTCCCATCTTGACCATCATATCCAAGGCTTTCTGCCACTCCTTGCTGTACTTGCAGAAGGGGTCATTCTTGATGACATCCCTGATTTTTTTCAGATCCACTTCCTTGAGAGGATGGGTCGGCAGCTTATAGTCAATGATGTCCTGCGGCGTAACCCCAATGAACTTTGCCTGCGGAACACAGAAATATTTGTTGATGTGTGCTGCGTTTCCTGATCCTACTTTCAGCGTCCGGTAGATGTTGAAATAACCGTAGGGATCTCCGTCCGTGAAGACATACACCGGCATTTTTTTCTCATCAGATAATTTCCTAATGAATCTTCGGGTTGCTCTTGAAGGAACACCCTTAAGCGAGATGATGATGCAGTTGTGCGTCCGCCAGAATTTGTGGTAATTCAGTCTTTGGAACATACCCGCTGTCTCTATGGCAAGGATGAATTTAGCGTTGGTCTCAAACTTAAACTGCTCAACCGTGGCAGGGATTGAATAGCCGCCAGTCCCCATTTTTGCGCAGTCAATCTTTATTTTCTCTCCGGTTTCCGGATCGGTGTCTATGATGGTCAGATTCCCCGCAACAGCAGAGCCATCCTCATCGGGGATGAAGCCAATCTGCTCCCTGTTGAATCCCATCATCGCCTCTATATCATCCATGATGGCATCAGACTCTTCCTGCTCGACAAATGATGCAGCTCCCCATGCGCCTTTTGATTGGTAATAGGCATCTCTCTTGGTTGCAATGTCTTTGGTCTCCACCAGTTTCTTGCTCAATCCCATCATCTTCAGCGTCTGGGCAAACGTCTTGATGGTGGATGCTGTCAGCGTTCTTGTTTTTGTCTTTCCCACCATATCAAAAAAGCCTTCTTTCTCATCGTACCTTACATTTGACAAGTCTCGCAGCGGCATCTCCAGTTCAGGAACATCACTTTTGATTATTTTCTTGTGGACCGAACTCCCTATGGACTGCAATTTCTTGATAACTTCACTCATCGTGTTCTTCCTCGTCTTTTGCTTTTCCTATCTTGGCAAACTCTTCATCATATTCTTCGTTGACTGCGCCTATCTCTTCAATTTCGCCCCTATGTTTTTCCAGCATTTCCTTGAGGCTTTCCTCTATTTTCTTTTCCTCTGATTTCTGCAATTCCAGAAGCTCTCGCAGTGCCTCAGCAACAACAGGGATGTATTTTTCAATGTAGCTTCTCTTTTTGAATTCATCCTCAACCCTGCGCTTCTTTGAGAGGTATGACATCAATTTCCTGCCGCACTCCTGAAGGGCGAGCTTGATTTCTTTGATGATCTCAGGGTAATGGGCGATAGCCTCCTTGCTTTCAGAGGTGAATGGCACCCAGACTGATGCGATGTGCACCATGACTGCGACAGGGCCAATCGGCAGGGAACCCTGGCTTTGGCTCAATCCGTAGGATCTCCATGCGGTTGTGATGACTGATTTGGTGACAGCGCATGCTCCCTGTTGATAGAGCAGCGGCACCCTGTTTGCGAAACGCAGCAGGCGTACTGGCGCATCTGCAGCCATCTCGCCGCCATAGGCAATGCCTACCTCTATGATAAATGGATTACCCCGGTACACTGCAGGCGGCCTGCTTGTCGTGGCGTAGAATTCAGCATTGATCTCCTTTTTGAGACCTTTTTCCAGAAGCTCAGCGCCAATAGGTGCAATGCAGTCTGAAGGCGGGGAGATGATTTTGGTTGCAGCAATGCCTTTCATGAGTTGCTCTGCCATCTCTCTGCTCATCTGCGAGGGTTTGGTGTCTGTCAAAAGTGCTGCATTTTTGCAGATCTCTTTTGCAGTCCCTGGGCCAATCCTGCTGAAATCAGAGGTCAGGAAGCTCTGGAGCGTTCTGGACTCGGTCAATTTGAGCATATCCATCATAACGCCAAGTTCCACACCGTGGGGGTGTGGCTTTATCTCCATGGTTTTTTTGGGCATCTCTTCTGTTGCCCGTGGGAAAATAATTTGCTGGGCTTTTGGCGTGGTGTAGATGAGTGTGATATGCGGATTGACGATGGCAGTCTCTTTCAGATACTCATCAACGGACTGCACACCTGCCTGGTATGATGCCTCGATATCAAGCTCAATGCGTGTGCCATGTTCTTTTGGCCACTGGACTACCTCTTCCTTAACGATATCTGGTTTATTCTTCTGGGTATCCAGTTTTAGTTCAAAATAATAGGCAGGGTCTGTGGATGAAATCCTTGACGTTATTTTTGCAGGCCGTCCGGTGGTGAGCTGCGCATACATAACTGCTGCGCTGATGCCAATACCCTGCTGCCCTCTGTTTTGTTTTAGAGAATGGAATTTGCTGCCGTAGAGAAGCCGCGCAAAGATATTGGGAACCTGTTTTTTCACAATCCCGGGTCCGTTATCCTCTATGATGACGCGGAAGCGGTCGTTTCCCATATCAATGATTTCAACGCTTACTTCAGGCAGTATGCCTGCCTCTTCGCATGCATCAAGGCTGTTATCTACCGCTTCTTTGATGGTGGTCAAAAGCGCCTTACGTTTGTTGTCGAATCCCAGAAGATGCCTGTTTCTGGCGAAGAATTCTGCCACGCCAATTTCTCGCTGTTTCTTAGCAAGTTCATGGGCGATGGGTGTTGTTGCATCAGAATCTGTTGCGAGCGTCGTCTGCGCCATGCTTTCCCGATTCAGCAGCTCATTAATAAAGGTTTTGGATACCTTTATATATTAGTTTAACTCTGTTTAGCATCTCTTGAAAAATAAGGTGAAGGTTATTCCTACTACTGAAGGTAATAAAGGGAAAATTAAGCAGATATCTCGCTCAAGAAGCAAGCATGTCCACTACACTTATATTGCATTTGTGTTTAGTATGTTTATCTTGATTGCTTTTCTCATCTACAGCATCAGGTTTGAGAGCATCTTTTCTGGCAAATCCATTTTACAACCCCCTATCCAAATTGAACTGCAGCCAGGTGGCACTTATTATGTTTCCTACACCATTACATCACCCCTAACACAAGCAGTACTGGATATTTCTGGAACGGGATGGGTATCACTATCAATACAGGATTCTATTTTCTATGAGGGCCAACCTAGTAACATTCCTGCCCTCCCTACATCAGTCCCTGATTTCTCTTCAGAAGTAAATCGTTATTGCACTAGTGGTTATCCCTGCACATTTCCTCTCATTATTAAGTCTACAACCGGTGGAAATTTCACTCTTGATAGCATTAGGTTTGTAGCGCAGCAGGATGCAGATGGCGATGGCTACAACGCAACCGGCGGTTCTGGGTCGGTTGACTGCAATGACCGCAACGCATCCATCCATCCCGGTGCAACCGAAGTATGCACGGACGGCGTGGATAACAACTGTGATGGCAATACGGATGCGGTGGACATTATG
>JACRKK010000025.1 GCA_016219795.1 Candidatus Woesearchaeota archaeon
AATGGTATATAACAGAAGGTCAGAAAAAACACTGGCAGAAGCACACTTATGAGGAATATTGCCTTGTGAAGCATCAACGTCTCCTTACGCAGTACAGCTAGTCGTAAACGCTGCGGGCTTCAGCCCGCAGCAGTTTACATATCATATCTCTTCTTCGCTCTTTGTGTATATTATAGAGAATTTTGATTAACCATCTATTTGTCAAAATTCTCTTAGAGGAATTTGACTAAAACTATGGGTTATTCAAATTCCTCTATATCTCGTTCTATTTTATTTCTCTTTCCAGTGCCTTAATCGCCTTCTTCCTATCCTTCTGCCCGAAGATAAATGCACCGGCGACAAACAGGTTGGCGCCTGCCTCAGCGCACAAATTGGCAGTGCCCTGCTTTACGCCGCCATCCACTTCGATGTCGAGTGCGGGGAATCTGCGGCGCAGATTCCTGATGCAGGGCAATACATCTGAGATAAATTTCTGGCCGCCGAATCCGGGATATACAGTCATCATCAGGACCTTATCTGCTTTTTTCACCAGCGCCTCAAAAGACTCCCACTGTTCATTGGGGTTGATGGCAATGCCTGCCTTTTTGCCTGCAGACTGGATTGTTTTCAGAAGCTTTGCCGGGTTTGCTGTAGTTTTGGGATGAAAAAAGATGCAGTCAGAACCTGCATCCAGGAAATCCTGCACAAACTTCTGCGGATGTTCAATCATCAGGTGGACATCAAAAAGCAGTTTTGTTTTAGGTCTGATGCATTTCACGACAGGCGCGCCAATGGTTATGTTCTCTACAAAATGCCCGTCCATGACATCAATATGAATTGCATCAACAAAGGGTTCTACCTCTTTAATCTCTTTGGCTAATTGAGAAAAATCTGCAGACAGGATGGAGGGGAATATAGCTGTTTTCATTCGAACTTTGCCACCCTGCGTGTATGCCTTCCACCTTCAAATGCTGTGTTGAGGAACGTCTCCACCAACTCTTTTGCTTGAGCTTGCGTGGTTGTCCTGCCGCCCATACACAGCACATTGGCGTTGTTGTGCTTGCGCGCCATCTCGGCAGTGTAGTGGTCATAGCATAATGCAGCCCGTACTCCCTTGACTTTGTTTGCTGCAATGCACATCCCAATGCCTGTCCCGCAGATGAGGATTCCTTTGCTGTCCTTATCCTTTACCACTTTTTTTGCAACCTTCTGCGCATAATCAGGATAATCAACACTTGCCTCTGAGAACGTGCCTACATCCTCTGCCTTGGCGTTCATTCCTTTGAGAAATATCTTTATTTTTTCCTTTAGTTCAAAGCCCGCATGGTCTGACCCAAGATATATCATAGCTGCAATACACCTTCTTTCATCAAAAGAGTTTCATCTATATAAATAGTTGGTTTTTTCATGACGCCGTCAAGGTGCAGTTTCACGTCAACCGCTCCTCCAAATCCAAAATTATTACCAAGCGCGAGATGGCAGGTGCCCAGCACCTTTTCATCTTCTAGCGTGATGCCGCATATCTTTGCTTTGCCATTGGTTCCGATGCCAAACTCTGCAATATTCCTGCCGTATTTGCCGACAGAGGCAAGCATACGGGCAAGCTTTTGCGCGCCATCTCCTGTGATTTGGGTGACATACCCTTTTCTTACCAGAAGCCGTAACTCCTTTACTTTGCCAAGGCCTGCCTGGCTTGCATCCACGATATAGACACCGTTGGCTGTGCCTTCCACAGGTGCGATGAACGCTTCCCCTTCCGGAAGGTTACCCCAAAACCCCTTCTCATGAAAAATGCCTCCTTTCCTACCATGGGCAATCCGTCCCTTCATAGAAAACGTGAGGTCAGTGCCTTTTTTTGTGGTGATTCTTACCTGCTTTCCTTTGTCAAGTGTGTCTGCAATTCTGTTGGTAAGCTCTTTAATGATTTGGTAATCTGCACCCATACGCGACATGATGTCTGTGGTGATGCCAGGCATGGAAGCAATCCTGACACCCTTTTTTGTCGCTTGCTCCCTTGCGTGAGTGTGTGAATAAGAAACAGAGGTTGTGAGAATGACGATGTCGTAGACAAGCATGGCTGCTGCCGCATCCCTTGGCGGCTCCTGTCCGTTGACTTTTCCTATGGGAATTTTATAGAGCTTGGCTGGATTGCCAAAGGACCTTGCTTTTTTCCAGAGGGCTTTTGCTATGGTTGCTTTAGGTTTGTCGTAGATAATCAACACACTTTCTCCTGCTTTGAGTCCCATGCATGTCTTAAGGACAGTCTTTGCTGCTGCAACAAGGGCGGCGCTCATTTTTTTAGGGAGAGATCATAGACGATTTCTTCTATTTTTTTGAGGTTCCATTTGATGGCGTCTGCCTTCTTGCGCAGATCACCGTTCCGCAGATTGAACTGGAGAAACATGCCAAAAATATCGTCAACAGCCTGTCTGATTCTGGTGACTGTTGCATCATCCCGGTCAATGGCGCAGAATACTGTTTTCCTTGCTAGTTCTCCTGTAAGGTCTGAAAGACCTCCCAGATAATCTTCTGCGTCATCAACACCTATTTCATCAAATGAAGGTATTTTCCCGGTTTTTACAAAACCGTAATACGCAGCTGCTTCGGCATATTCTTCCATGCCACCACTATAATTGCCAACTACCATGAGTTTGGGATTTTGTTTGCCCAGTTTCTTTAGCTGCAAAATCAGTTTTTTGCAGCCGGAAAGTTTGGTTTCTGCTGCTTTGAGATCTTTTCTGTGGACATCATAGATGGCCTGTTTGGCAAGTTTGGTCAGTTCACGTCCAGCCTGGATGACTTCTTCGCGCTGTTTGTCAAAATCGTCGAGGGCTTTCTTGAGCATGTCGCTGTGGTTTTTGGTTGGCATGAATGTATAAATAATGGGGTGATTTAAAAAGGTTGCTGAGCAGTTAGAATAAAAGTTAACCTTATACTTTATATATGAGTTCGTCGAAGGAATGCTGTAACATGGGATTGGTTAACAGGCAACACCTGAAGTATATTTTTTTTGGTGCTCTTTCTCTTCTTGTGGTAGGCATGCTTATGTTCTCTTTGCGACCCGGGAAAAATGTGGGTGGAAAAGCTGCAGAGTTTGGATATGGGGAAAGCCAGCCTGTATGCAGTGTTAACGAGCGCAATGAGGTCTATTGCCCACCACCACCAGCCAGCGCATCTGCAAGCACAGCAAGAAGTGCGCCTGCCCAGCAAATAGAAATTACATTCAACTATACTTCCTCCCACAAAGAAAAAGTTGCCCTTCTCATTGACAGTGATGTCTATACCCTAGTGCAGCCGGACATAACAACCTATCTGTCTGATATCAAGTCCCGTTTCCCTGTGGAGTTCATCCTTCTTAACACAGAAGTCTATAGGACAAAAACACCGGAAGAGATCCGCACCATTATTCAGGAGCTTTACGGAACTCAGGGGATTAATGGGCTCCTCCTTGTCGGCGCAGTGCCGTATGCACAGTACGAATCCTGTTATTTCCAGGGAGAAGGCTGGTCACAAAAAAGCGTTGCCCCCTTGTTTTATGAGGATATGGATATGCAGTTTTCAGACACCAATGGTGATGGGACGTACGACAATTTCACTCCTGGCTCCAATCAGGGGCCTGAACTCTGGAGTTCCTGGATATATCCTAACTTACCTTCTTCTGAGCTGACAAATCCTCAGGCAGTTGCAGACAAACTGCGTTTCTTTTTTGGTAAGACACATCGCTTCTATAATGGAAGCATGCAGGTGGATGACAAGATGTTTTCATACAATTACTTTGATAATCCCACACCTGACCCTAACGGCAATGATTTCTGGATTGCGAATACCTATACTCTCCAACCATTAAGGAAAAGTGGCTATTCGGTATATAATGTTGATTTTTATGGAAGGGAACAGAATGGATTTGACGAGAGGAATTACAATCTTAAAACCTCTTATGAAAACCTTAGTAATCCACCATTATTAGGTACCTATCCCCAACAGCTTTGGGGACTTTCACAGTATGCTGATCTCATAGATAATAGTTCTTTCCGCTTTGGTGTCATCCACACCCATGGAGCGCCTTACGGCCACGGCGTTGAAGGGCCTCAGGCAGCAACCTTGCAGAAAGGCCCCGTTTTCTTGGTAAGCAAAGCCTGCATGACTGGACGCTTCAGCGATGATCCAGCGACCTCTATTGCACTGAACTATATCTTTGGACAATCCAATACTCTTGCATTGATGGCTGATAATTATATTTCTAACTGGCAGATTGACGAAGGATATTTTTTTGATGGACTTGTGAATGGTTACCATCTTGGCCAGGCGCGCTACAAGCGTGCGCATGAAGTGACGGAAACCTGGGATCACCCAGCAGACTGTCCGGATCCGTCCGGCACAGTTCCTCGCATGCAGAATCCAGGGATGGATGCAATGCTGGTGGGGGATCCATTTATTGCTTTTGACCAGCAGGATACTGATGGTGATGGAATGTACACTTCTGTAGATAACTGTCCGTATGACAGCAATCCAGGACAGGAAGATGTGGACGGCAATGGCATAGGTGATGTCTGTGATGCCAGTATCTCCTTAGGGGATATCTCCTGCACAGCTTCCTCATGCGTCACACCTTTTCCCGGGATGACGCTTACAAAAAACACCGTGCTGTGTCCTGGGACATATCTTATGAATGATCTCAGCAGAACATTCATCACCATGGGGGCAGATGATATAACTCTTGCCTGCAACCAGACAAAAATTATCTCTCCTTATATATGTGAATTCACAGGAAAATCGGGTGATTGCCCTAAACAGAAAACAGGGATTGCAATTACCCATAAGCAGAATGTTTCTATAGTCGGATGCACTCTGGAAAGCTTTGACACGGCAATTTGGATCCAGGACTCCAATGCGTCCACTATTGCAGAGAATATTTTTAAGAACAATGGCCGGCTGGTTTATGAACCCGGGCTTTATGCAGGTGGCCTCTTCTACTGGTTCAGTGCCCTTAACAGCTTTGGTGGTGCAGTCCTAATTGCAGACTCGCAAGGATCTTCTGTCCATCATAATTCCTTTGTCAATAACCAAAACGGCATTAATCTTTATTTATCAGGAAGTGAGGGGCAAGGTTCTCTCTCTAATAATATCGTAAGCAACACCCTTAACCAGACCCATCAATGGGGCATCCGTTTTTACAATGTTGACCACAGCAACATCACTAACAATTTCATCCAGGACATTTGCTATCCAAACCAATGCCATCCTGGGGACCCTAAAGATACTGCAGGTATCTTCCTCTCCCACGATTCAGATGACAATATAATCTCCTTCAACCATGTCTACAACACTCATGGGGCAAGCGGCATCTTCCTCAAGGGAGATTCTTGGGACCCCATTATTGACGGCAACGATTACAATCTTCTGGAGGATAACACAATTATTAATGGAAGCATAGGAAACGCCTTTGAAGCAACATTTGGTGTTGGTAATGTTTTTAGAAACAACATTGCACAGGGATATGACTATGGATTCTGGCCAACCTATTCTACAGATTATATCATTGAGGGTAATATTATCAAGGATAACAACATGGGCATAGAGCTTCTTCATATGCAAAATACAACCGTAAGAGGGAACTATATAGAGACCAAAAAACCAAATGGAAAAGCTGTTGAATTTGCCCACGAGAACTTCCGCAATTTTCCTCTCTCCTCCCCAAAACCTGACGTCCTGTTTGAAGGGAATACTGTTGAGGGAAGAAGTAGTGATGACCGGGGCCTGCTTTCTTTTCCAATTATGTATCCTTTTGCAGAAACCCAAGCACCTCCTGTCTCTGTTGTTTTCAAAAACAACAGAATCAGCGGGACGTCAACTGAACCTTTGATGGTAATCCTCAAGAATGGAACTTCCCTTACTTTTGAGGGAGAAAGTTCCCTCACCAATGATCCTGGCCTTATCATCTCTTCCATGTCCTCTTTTGCAGCTCCTTCTGTCTGGTGGGGGAGTGCAGATGAAGGGTATATTCAGTCAAAGGTATTTGGAGCAGAGGGTGCAATTGTTTCTGTGGGATCTCCTCTTATATCTGCACCAGGGCCCCTGCAAAATCCAATAGGGCCGCGTCCTTATGCAGATACTTACACTTCGGATATTGAGACTTCCTTGCAATCTATCCAGGGATATGATGATGATGGAAACGGTACTGCAGACCAATGCGAGCAGTGCATCAATGCAACAGACCCTGCATGTATTGCTTTGGGGAATAGTTGTGCGTCTCCAGAACTCTGCTATGATGATATTGACAATAATTGTGATGGGGTGGTGGATGAAGGGTGCGGTGGTGGCAGCCCCATGATTATGAAAGCACCGCCTCCACCTTTATGTTTTAATGAGGAGGTCTGTGGCAATGGGGTTGATGATGATTGTAATGGCCAGATAGACGAACAATGTGAACCATCCCTCAATGGCACCACTTGCTCTTATCAGGAAATCTGTGAGAATCTGGTTGACGACAATTGCGATGGCCAGATAGATGAGCACCAGTACTCTGTAGATTTTTGGGTTAATGGGTTGTTTGGATCCTCCCAAGAAAGCCAGAATAATTCTTGGAAAGATGCTCCTGGATTTATTGTTGAGATCCAGAAGATTTACCCTGCAAATAATACGGAAGGACTAAACAACCGCGCAGAATTCTGTGTATATAACCAGTCACCATGCATTGTCCATGATGTCCTCTCGGAATATGAGAAAAAGAGTTATCTAGTCAATGGAACCAATTATTCGGTGTCGTTCTTTAATGCAGGTAAAGACTGCATTGACTGTGTGGATGAGGATGGTGACGGATCTTTGCCTTTCTGGTGCCCAGGCGGCACAGATTGTGATGACTCCCAAGGAAACATTTCCCCTACTGCACCTGAAATCTGCACGGATTTCCGCGATAACAACTGCAACGGCCAGATTGATGAGGGCTGCTACGCCAACGTGTCATCGGTCTGTGGCACGACTATCTCTTCCTCACACATTCTTCAGGAGGATGTCTTCTGTCCCTATGGTGATGCGTTTAATGTGAATGGCAATAATCTTGTTTTTGACTGCAATGGCCACACCATTAGAGGTAATGGACGGTGGTATTCTGCAATGGGTGTAAGGGATGTCCAGAATATCACCATCAAAAACTGCACCATCTTTGGATTTTTTACTGCAGTGAACATGAGAAACATAAATCAAGCGAATATACTATCCAACACCATTTCTTCCAACTATCAAGCAATTGAAAGTGAGGTATCCAGCAATCTTTGGATAGCCTCTAACACGTTTAGCAATAATTCGGAAAGCGGTCCGGCACTCTTTGATATAGTTAATGCGTCACTGATTAACAACGTTATCAGCGGAAGTGATGTGGGTGCAGTTATTCGTGGCGATAGTATTTCTTTTGCATTCAACACTCTTTATAGGAACCAAAGATACGGACTTGCAGTGATGGGTAACCGCCATTCTGTTTTCAATAACAACATCACAACTACGGAAGGGACTGGCATTCTTATGGGATATAAAGAGGAGTATGTCAGCAATGGCTCTGTTTCCCAAAACATCGTCTGTGGTAATGGGCTGGATGTAAATGGCACTCCCATAGAAACCTCTGGCTGGAACAATACCTGTGATTCTAGTTATGGCTGGGCAGATAGTGGATTTACTTCCTGTACCTTTAGCTGTAATGCCACAAATTATTCTATCCAAGCATGCAATGGATCCTCGTCCTCCAGTGAAGTGTGTGGCAACGGCTTAGACGACAATTGCGATGGCCAGATTGATGAGGGATGTGGTGGTGGCGGCGGCAGTCCTGTCTTTATGAAAGGTGGTGGCTCTCCGTTGCTTCTGAAGGGTGGAAGATCAGGCGGATGCACAACAGACACAGATGGAGATGGATATATCAACATTTTCTGTACAGGAGGCAATGATTGTGATGATGCAAAGGCATCAGTCCATCCCAATGCTACAGAGCTTTGTGATGGCATAGACAATAATTGCGACGGTTTTGTGGATAGGGGTGCAGTACCTCCTGCCTGCCCACTGAATGCGGGTGTTTGTGCAGGTGCAGTCCCGCGCTGCCTTAGCACGTTTGGATGGGCAAAATGCACCTATGGTGCACATTATGAGCAGACGGAGACCGCGTGTGATGGCAAAGACAATGATTGTGATGGTCAGGTGGATGAAGGATGTTTATCTCCGGGTGGTCCGGCAACAAATGATTCTGCAGGCAACATATCTGCTGAGCCACGCACCATTTTTATAGAAAAGCAATTTGCTGATCCTTCCCTGCGTAGGATGCTCTATATTGTGTCTGGTATTCTTGGCTTCTTATTGCTGAGCAGCCTTGCAGTGCTTGCTGTTGTGGAAAAACGGTACAAGAAATTACAGCAGCAATCACCCAAACAAGAACCTCTAGCGGAAAATAAACAGGAAGCGATTGCATCACCTAAAGATCCCCTTACCGAATATGTTACTGCATGCAAACAGGCAGGCCTCAACAGTGAAGATATTGCCCTGCGCCTGCATGACGCAGGATGGCCATCGGAAAAGATTAGGGATGCGTTCAGCAAGCAGGGTATCTCCTGGAATGCTGCTCCACAACAGGTAACTTCTCCAACACCTCCTTCACAAACATTGCAGGTGCCACAGCAAAATAAACCAGCCCCTCTTTCGGAAGACACAGCGGCACTGCATGAGCTGGAAGAATTATCAGGAGAAAAAAAGGGTCTTTGATTATTTGGTTAGTCTATTCACAATGTAATCTATTCCTTTGGTAACACCTATTGCAGTTAATCCTCCAAGAACTCCTGCAATAAAATCTTTAGTGTCATACGTCCCCCCTAACAGCCCATACTGTTGCATTACCTCTGTACCTAGCACAATTCCTGCAGGAAACAGGGGGGTATACATACTTGGCTTTATGCCAAGGAATGTTTGTATTGAATTTAAGCCAGCAGTCATCCATAAAACGGGCAAATATGAGCCACTATTATCTATGTACGGCATGTCTTGGAAGGTATGGTCTACCCTAATGGAACCATCCAGTAAGGCACTAGACATTAACACCACATCGTTTAATCTGCGGTATCTCATCAGTTTAGATTGGTCAATAGGGGGGCCGTATGAGCTGCCTTCTTTAGGAGCTTCATGTCTTTCCCTCTTAATCTTTGATTTTCTACCCATACACCTATAAGAACAGCTAAAGTTTATAAATGTTTCGCTACTTTGTAGTGGCAAATTAACTGCTTTAAGGGTTATATCTCCATTAGAGATGTAGGAGTTTTTAGCCCTAAAACACCGATTTTTCCCGGAATCATATTTTCCATCATATTTATATAGTAACACTCTCAGAAATAAGGGTATGTCACCTGCACAGCACGCACAGCAGCTTCCCCAGATAAAAAAGCCCCAGGAACACATCTTTAACATGCTTCTGAAGAAGGACGAGATCACCTGGCAGACCATCATCCAGGACCTGGTCAAGAACGAGCAGATGGATCCCTGGGATGTTGATGTCTCTGTGCTTACCCAGCGTTTCCTACAGACCCTCAAGAAGCTCAAAGAGATGGATTTTCGCATTTCAGGCAAGATTGTATTGGCATCAGCCATCCTAGTCAAGGTGAAATCTGTCCACTTTATGGACAAGGACATCTCTTATCTTGATGCGTTGTTTGCAAGCTCTGAGGAGCAGGAAGAAGATATGGGGTTTGATGATGATATCCTGCCGGAAGCGGGTGCAGCTCCTTTTGAGCGGCCGGCACTCCTTCCACGGACACCGCAACCACGCACAAGAAAAGTCAGCCTGCAGGATCTGATGCAGGCGTTGGAGCAGGCGCTGGAAGTCAATAGGCGTAGAAACCTGCGGTTGCTTGCTTCTGTGCCTGTCATGGAGATGCCTAAAAAGACCGTGGACATGAGCCAGATCATCATGAAACTGTATGGCAACATTAAACAGTATTTTGGTGCAAACAAAGCCCTGACCTTCTCCCAGCTTGTACCATCCGATAGCAAAGAAGACAAGGTGCTTACCTTTATCCCGCTCTTGCACCTGACCAACCAGCGCAAGATTAATCTTGAGCAGAAAGAACATTTTGGTGAGATTGACATTTATCTTCTGAAGAACAAGGAAGTGGATCAGGAACTGGGAATTGTTTAGGGCTCGCCTGTGAAAGAAACCTTGGCGGGCTTCAGCCCGCAGTTGAATTTCACGGTTAGGGCGAGCCGAAACTTATTTCTACATGAAAAATAAAGAAAATGAATGCGTGGCGTAGCCGGCGCACTCACTTTCCA
>JACRKK010000026.1 GCA_016219795.1 Candidatus Woesearchaeota archaeon
TGGAAAGTGAGTGCGCCGGCTACGCCACGCATTCATTTTCTTTATTTTTCATGTAGAAATAAGTTTCGGCTCGCCCTAACCGTGAAATTCAACTGCGGGCTGAAGCCCGCCAAGGTTTCTTTCACAGGCGAGCCCTAAAACTATGGGTTATTCAAATTCCTCTATAAATAATTGATTTTGCTCCCCCCTTGAATATGAAGAACGTACTAGCCCTAGGTGGCGGCGGTCCCAAAGGCATCTATTTGGAGGCAGGGGCAGTTCTTGCACTTGATTTATGCCTTGATGATTTGCTGGAAAAGTACTCCCCCCATGAAGAAGAAGCACCCCATAGCCTGCATCCTGTTCTTGAAAGATTTTCGGTGTATCAGGGCAATAGTGCAGGTGCACTTTTAGCTGTGCCTCTTGCGGGAGGTTTTTCTCCTGACAGGCTGCTTGGAGCCATAGGTTCAATAGATGGAGACCTTGCTTTTTCCTATAGTCGTTATTTTAAACCTGCATTGGGAGAATGGTTCTCCAAATTATGGAATCGGGCTGGTTCCATTGTTGAAGAAATTCCCCAGCACGTCATGCAGGGAAGGTTTGGGCTTTGGGATTTTTACCATACATTGTCAAAGCTCTCTCCTGACGGTCTGATGAGCAATGCATATATAAAAGAATATATTCAAAAAATTCTTGGTTCTATGGGACTTCCTGAAACGTATGCTGCGTTTAAAGAAGCAACGGGAAAGGAATTAATTATCCTCACAACGAATCTTAAGAGAGGGACACCGCGGAGGTATGGGTGGGATGAGGGGACAGGGAATTATCCTATACCCGATGCAGCACAGGCTTCTTGTGCAATCCCCTTATTTAATATTCCTGTCCTTAACGAACACGGTGAACCGGAAGGTGACGGTGCAGTTGCAAAATCACTATCAGTTCACGGCCATATTGCACTTGGCGATTTTGTTTTGTATCTGGATCCTATGATCCCTTCCAACGACAAGATTCCCAGCGGAATTCTGGAAATGGCCACCCAAATTATTGCAATTATGAATGCAAGTAGGAGAGAGACCGCCCTTCACCTGCAGGAAGCTAAGCAATATAACGGAAAGTGCATTGTCCTTGATATTGGCAGAGACCATTCCATGGATTATCTGCGGACAGATCGCATCGCTGAATCAGCATACCATGGCTTTATGTATGTGCTTGGAAACGCAATCAGGCATCACCCAGATAATAGCCACCATTCAGAACATGATGCAGAGCATGCAAAGACGCTTGCAGCTGCAGGGCTACAATATAAAAAATTAGTTCATCTCAGACAGCTCTATGACTTCTTCCATGAACTTCATCCACGCCAGTTCATGCATTTTGTCATGCATAGAGGGGACGATGTTGAAGCACCGTCTTTTTCTTTCTACAGAAGTCTTGAAATGATGTTCAGAAACGGACATGCAACTGCCAATTATAGGCCCATTCTTGAGAAGCATACATCAGCAGTTCAATTTTACAACGCTTTAATTCCTGTAGACGAAAAACGGCCTGTTCAAAGACCGGTAGCCTGAACTCAAACAGTTAGTATTCCCCCAGCACTTTCTGCTTTTTTCCATCCGCAACCTTCTGGTAGCTTGACCAGCTTTTCCTGAAAATATCAGGACACTTATGGTAGTTGTTTTTGAGAAATGCCTGTGTCAGCGGGTCTGCAGGATAGCCGGAACCCAGTGGCTCTTTGATGCGCTCTTGAATTTTTTCTATTTCCCTGTCTCTGGTTACTTTTGCCAAGATGGAGGCTGCGCTGACTACAGGATACGTCTGGTCTGCCTTGTGTTCTGCAATCAATTTGATGTTTTTATCCAGCAAAAGATTCTTGACGTAGTCAGCGTATGCCTGGGTGTTGTTGCTTGGGCAATCCACATAGGCGATGTCTGGTTTTAATTTGTTGATGATCATGGCAGACCGTATGGCTTCCAGCCAGTTGAGGTTCATGGTCTTTGAGAAAACAGCTTCATCTATTTCCTGAGGGGGCACGACGATAATCATATGCTCTTTCACTATTTCCTTGATTCGTTCAAACATGCCGACTCGCTGCTTTGGTGTCAGGAGCTTGGAGTCTTTAACGCCAAGCTCTATGAGCTTCTTTTCCTGGCTTTTGTCTATGGATGTGCCACAGATGACTAATGGACCTATCAGTGGGCCACGTCCAGCTTCGTCAATGCCACATATTATACTCACCTATATCACCCATCCATTTTCCAATGCCCGCCTTTATCTGGGCCGATTCTTTGGATTATACCTTTCTCTTTAAGCAGGCGTATATTCTTTTTTATGCCTTCCCTCGATAACTTTAATAATGCGCTCATCTCTTTAAGAGTGATGTTATTGTTCTGATAGATGAGATCAAGCATTTTTCTCTGGGTGGCATTTAGGTCTCCAGGGTACTTTTCAGGGTACTTCTCCGTTATTGTTTTACCCTCCGTTTCATTCCATCTGCTAAAAACCACAGAAAATCCATATTTTAAAACCTCAAATCTGACAGAAACTCTTGCAGTTTTACATTCCTGGGTGATTCTTCGTAATCCTGAACCCCACTTCTCAATATCCGCAGTTAAATACAGGCAGTTTGCAATAAGAGGATTCCGTAGTACAGACTGCAATTCCTGTCTAATAAAATCCTGGGGTGTAAAGCCTTCAGCAAACTCTCCCGGGTTCCAAATGTCAATCCTATCTTTGTATATTGTTATTAGTTCTGATTCTTTCATTTTTGCTTTGTTTAGTCAATACCTGCTATGAGCATGCCTCTGATGGAATCCTTGAGGTTAATAAATATTGTGAGGAATCTTTATAAACTCAGACACTCTAAAGTTCCTACAAATATGGACAGTTATGCAAAAAGCGGTGCGGTTGTAGGTATTTTTATCCTTTTGGTGGGCGGGCTGTTCTCTCTCTATAACACCGGTTTTACCGACAACAGAGTCACAGGCCTTGCCGTAGGCAACCAGATAACAGGTCGTTCCTTATGGAATCCTTTTTCTTGGTTTGCTGCTGCGACTACAGGAACGACGCCTCCTGATACAGAAGATCCTTTGGTAGTGTCTTATTAAAGATACTTTAATTTTGTATGAATAAAATTTCCCCATGTCCAGACTTTGGTTGCTTGTCCTTCGATTATTGCTGGTGTCAGTTTTTCGTTGATAGGTTTCATGAAATTCCAGTAGAATTGGAA
>JACRKK010000032.1 GCA_016219795.1 Candidatus Woesearchaeota archaeon
AAATGGCATATCAGGATCCACCAGCTGCTCAAGTGCGTGGATAAGACCATCAGCTATGGCTGCACTTCCTCCATTTCCAAATGCGAAAATAGCCCTTCCATCTACTATCTGCTTTGCAATCTTCCCGCTGATATCCTCTAGTCACTCTTTGGGGAGTTCCAACAGCCCCTTGACAACGCCTGGAAAGTAATGGCACGCGATAAAGTCTCTGACTTCCAAAGCGAGTTCTTTGTTTACCATCCCTCAGTAGCTAACCCTTATATATATTAAGATTTCTTAATAAAAATAGGTTTAAATGAAAAAATATATAAACAAATAATCATTTAAACCAAAAATGAAGGGATATGGGTTGGATCTGACTGACAGGAAGCTGCTCTACGAGTTGGACCTTAACAGCCGCGCCTCGTACAAAGAATTGGCTACGAAACTTAGGATAGCTAAAGAAACCGTGAGATTTCGCGTCACCAGGCTTGTACAGAAGAGGTACATCAAGAACTTCATTACTACCATGAATACTTCCTTTCTTAATCAGTTTTATTATAAGCTGTTCTACAAGTTTTACAGGACAAGCCCTGCAATAGACCAGAAAATAGTCTCCTACATCCAGAACCATAAGTCCGTAGCGTACTTTGCAAGTACTGAAGGAAGATATGATCTCCTCTTTCTTATCCTCTCTAAGGATATGGGGGACCTCTACCGGTTTCTTGTTCCCTTCAGAGAGGAATTTGGGGAATATATCCTTGAACAACAAATCCTCACCATGCCCAGCGTTCACCGGTTTAACTTTAGGTTTTTTCATGAGACGGGAAAACTGCTGCACACAGAATATCCTCTGGAGCTCAAAGAGCCAGATATTGATGGTCTTGATTATGCCATCATTGAAGCCCTGGCAAAGAACGCACGCATGAGCCTTTTGGATCTTGCCAAGCTTACAGACTCTGAAACTAATGTCATAAAATACCGCATACGGAAATTGAAGGAGAAGAAGATTCTAGGATCACATGTGCTTGACATTAATTTTGACGCATTTGGGGTAGAGCAATTCCAAGTGGATTTTTCCTTAAAGAATCATTCCATCATTGAGAAAATAATCAACTATGCAGCACAGAACCCTAAGGCGACATTTGCTACGGTAACGCTGGGGAAGTATGATCTGGCCCTTGAATTTGCGGTGCATAACATTAAGGAATTACGAGGAATTCTGAATGACATCAAAGAAAAGTTTTCGGATTCTATTACTGACCATGATGTATTTATTCTCTATGAGCATAGCATCAACTGGTTTCCGTCTGGTCGGGGCAAACTTGAGAACTGAGGAGAAGAACTATTTTGCTCTATTTACCACGCTTCAATCTAGATACTTCACATACACCTCAAAGAACTTCTGGTAGGTGTCCTTGAACTTGTCAAGCAAGAACCGCTTCAATTTGTCCTGGTAGCCATGGTCTGACGCATCCAGTGCGCTGAAGTAGGCAACCCTCTGCGTTTTTCTGATGATCAGTGGGGGATAACCGTTTTCCATCAGGATGATATTGATAAGCAGCCTGCCAACCCTGCCGTTGCCGTCCTCAAACGGATGAATCTTTTCAAATGCGCCATGAAACAGGGATGCCCGTTCCAAAGGATGCATTCTCTCGTTTCTATGATAATCAGTAATTAACTTCTTCATCTCTCCTTCCACCCGTTCAGGAGGCGTAGTTTCAACATTCCTGCCAAGCAGAAAATTAGGCAGCTGCTTATATCCAGGGGAAACCCCAGTGTGCTTGGTAAGCATGGTATGCAGCTCTATGATATCCTCTTCCTTTACCTTTAACTTTCGTTTAAAGATAAGTTCCATCGCCTCTCTGGTGTTAATAGTCTCATAGATTTCCCGCAGGTCTTTTCCCTTAACTACTTTTTTTTCATGAAGAATAAGCGTCACATCCTTCAATGTGAGGGAATTGCCCTCAATAGCGTTGGATTCGTATGTAAAATTGACAGTAAACCGGTCAATAATATCCTGCCATTGCTTTGGAGTCAGTTTTCTGGTGATTGCTTTATAGCCAAGCCGCATAGCTTCTATTTTCTTGAGTTGTTCCTTATTAAAGACAAGGGTATTTACATAATAATCTGCAGCAAAGGAGATTACTTTCTCCAAGACCCGTCTGGCAAGCTTTGATTTGTAGTCTCCCAGTTTTTTGTAGGGCTTATCTGGATGATAGTCTTTTAAGTACATTGATATTTTTTTGTGGGAACCATCTACACGGCGGACAGATTCTTCTAGATAATACTGTTTTTTACCTTTGATTACCTTGCTGCTTACAAATGCCATATCATATAGATAACCCCACAAATATTTAAATGTTTCTATTTTGTGGGGTTATCCTACAAACCCCACATCCATCTCCAGTTGGTCTGCCGTGGGGTACTCAAGCACCACAACATTCTTATATGTGTACTCACATAACCCACAGATAAGGTGAGAATATGCCAAATGTAACCCTCTCTATCCCAAATGAGCTGCATTTTATTTTGAAGAAACACAGCGAGATTAAGTGGAGTGAAGTTGCAAGAAGAGCCATGTGGGAGCAGGCCAGAAAACTGCAGATGATGGACTCCCTTGTTGAACAGAGTACATTTACCCATGAGGATGTTGAGGTGCTGGACCACAAAATAAAAGCGGGCCTGCGAAAACGGTTTTCTGCATGAAAATCATAGTGGACACAAACCAGATTATTGCAGCTCTTGTCAAAGATGGATTAACAAGAAAAATTATCACTTCCAAGAATCTCTTGTTCTATGCCCCTATATATGTTCTTGAGGAAGTACAGAAGCATCTTCCTGTAATTACCAAAAAAGCAGGCATTCCAAAAGAGGATGTTAAATCACTATTTTCACTATTTATGGAAAACGTCTCCCTCATTTCAGAAGAAAAAATAAATCAAAAAATGGCAGACGCAGATAAAATAATGAGGGATATAGACCTTAATGACTCACCTATTCTTGCTTGTGCGCTTGCAATCCCAAATGATGGGATATGGACAGAAGATAAACATTTTGAAAAACAAGGAACAGTTAAGGTATT
Source organism: Candidatus Woesearchaeota archaeon (assembly GCA_016219795.1). Classification (GTDB taxonomy): domain Archaea; phylum Nanobdellota; class Nanobdellia; order Woesearchaeales; family JACRKL01; genus JACRKK01. The sequence goes on from JACRKK010000032.1 coordinate 3,065, forward strand.
AAAAACGAAAGACATGCTTAGATACATTTGAAGATCTACCTGACAAACCCCACATCCATCTCCAGTTGGTCTGCCGTGGGGTACTCAAGCACCACCGCAGGCAGAAGGCCAAGCGTCTTGAAAAATCTGGAGTTTTTCCTTGCCTGTTTTTGCGAAAGAAGTATTCGTGGTTTTTTCTCGTCGAGAAAGATATCTTGCTCTTTAAGCATTAATTCTTTTTTTACCCGTAAAAAAAGCGGTTTCAGCTTTCCAATCATTTTTTCCGTATCCATTTCCTCCAATTTTTTTCTGTACCCAAACCCTGGTGCAAGCTCTGGCAGATAGAGCGCGCCTCTCGTCAACAAACCCTCATCATCCACTTCATCAAACGGAAGATGCGTTTTCTTGCCTTCCCTTCGGATACGATTGGTCAGTTGGATGGCATCCTTTAATCGTGCAGTGCACAGGTGCACCGTCATCTCGTATTTCTTGGCTTTGCATAGCTTCATCAACCGCAGACCCATTTCCCGGGAGCCCTTCACCGCATAGCTGAGTTTGTTCCTAACCCTAAATCCCATACCGATAAGCTGCGAATGGGCGTTGTCAGCGACCTCCAATTCATTGAGGTTTAGAAACGATATCTTGTCCTGCACATAATCAATAAGCTCTTCTGTCTCTTTTTTTTTGGTGGGGATGAGGGGTATCTCAACGCCCATCACCCATGGAAATTTGGCAGCGTGCTCTATATTCTTCCAGAACTTCTTGTTGTCCAGGTCCAGGTGGAACCTGATCTCATCCAATCCTGCGTCAAAGAGCCGTTTCATTGACCGCTCGCTGACCAGATCCAGCGAGGTGTACAGGTGGATGTGAAACGATTTTCCAAACCGTTTTTTTAGGGTTTGGATGTAGGATGCAGTCCGCTCCAGTTTTGCCAAGGGGTCACCACCCGTAATACCTGCGCCTTTGGCATCCATACATTCCGCTTCTGCTATAACATCTGCATCCGACTGCACCCTGCGTTCGTTGGCAAAGCTTACATCATGCATATATTTGCTGTCTGACAGCGGGCAGAAGTAGCAGGTGCGGGGGCATAAGCCAGTGACAAACAGCACAAGCTTTTCTCCCCGGACACAATACTGGCAGCCCTCGGGCAGCACTCCGGCATTATAGGAATGGAACTTGTTGCAGGGGATCATTGCCTGCCCAAGAGCATCCGTCCCTTTTTAAGCATTTGCTTTGTTTCAACCAAAGTTTACCTTAGGTGCCTTATCCGTTCCTTCATCTGCTTCAAAACTTTCCTTGGTTGCAAAGCCGAACATCCCAGCAACAATGTTTGAGGGGAACGCTCTGACTTTTACATTGTAATCCCGCACTGCCTTGTTGAAAACATCACGCTCGGTTTTCACGCGGTTTTCTGTGCCTGCAAGCTCATCCTGCAGCGACAGGTAATTCTCATTCGCTTTGAGGTTGGGGTAATTCTCAACAACCACCAGCAGGCGTGAGAGTGCAGAGGTCAGCTGCGCATCTGCTGCCTGAAGCTGTCCAGGCGTCGTGGCTTTACTCATTGAAGCACGCGCATCAGTAATCTCTGTCAGCACCTCTCCTTCATAATTAGAATACGCCTTCACGGTCTCAACCAGGTTGGGAATCAGGTCAGCTCTTCTCTGGTATGCGCTCTGCACGTTTGCCCATTTTTCATTCACACCCTCATCTGCTTTCACAAGCCCATTGTAGCTTAAAGCAAACCACAGTAAAACAAGCACGACAACAGCTGCAATAATAATCCCAATAATTGCTCCAGTACTAAGTCCTTTTTTGTTCATCCTTACCACCTTTTCTTGCCATGACTGCAAGTTTTTCTATCTCTCCATCGTCAAGCCACATGCCATTGCATTTGTGGCAGACATCTATAATAATGCTCTCCCTTTTTAATTTTTTCATATTTACATTGCACCGGGGACATACAAGGACGTCCTCGCCCATCTCTTTTGTCTTTTCTTTTTTCTTAAAAAACATCATCCATCACCTCCCTACCAGCCCCCGCCGGATCCTCCTCCACCAAAACTTCCTCCTGAAAAACCACCAAAACCGCCTCCTCCAAGGCCACCAAATCCACCACCACGCCCGCCCCGTCCGCCAAATAGCAGGCCAGCCATCAGCGCAGCGTCAAAGAAGCGGTTTTCTTTTGTCTTGTTTTTTTTCGAGCGGAAAATCGTGGAGATAATGGACAGGAGTATGAAAAAGCCCCATATATAATAAACGTAGTAATAAGGAAATCCCGTGCCTGCATCCGTTGTAGGAGCATCATTGATATAATAAGTGGAATTCTCCTCTCCGGTAAGCGTGCTTGCAATGGCCCTGCTTGCCTCCACTACCCCTTTGCTATAATTCTCAGCACGAAAATTCTCAACCAGATACTGCCGGCCTATCCTTCCTACTTTTGCATCGTTGAGGATTGGCTCAATACCTCTGCCAACTTCAATGCGGTATTTGCGGTCTTCAACTGCAACAAGAAGCAGAAGGCCGTTATTCTTCTCCTTATCCCCCAGCACCCCTTCTGCAAGAGTAAAGGCATAGCTTTCTACCGCTGTTCCGTTTAGCGATGATACAATAACCACTGCATATTCTGCAGTCTCGGAATCCTGCAGGTATTTTGCAATGGACTCTA
>JACRKK010000031.1 GCA_016219795.1 Candidatus Woesearchaeota archaeon
CTAGCGAGAGCACTATAAAAAAAGAGCATAATAAGGAAAATGAGTGAAAGTCAAAGAAGATAACAACCATTTCTATTGCAGATTTCTAGACGAAAAGGTATTTTTTTTCAAAAAATAGGGTTATTCCAAGTTCTCTATATGGTAAGGTATAGAGAAGAAACAAATAAATTAATCAGATTAAGTGAAAGGAAATAAAACATCTAATCCCCCTTAATCCTCTTCAGCCGGAACGTGTTCTCGCGCTCCATCTCTTCTAAACGCAGGGAAATAAACTTCCTGGATTTATGGAGTCTGGGAATCAGATCAAATTCAAGCGCATTCACACGGCGTTTGGTCTTCTCAATCTCATGCAGCAATTTGCGCAGTGCAGTTTCAGTTTCTGCAGCAATAATAATTTTCTCCACCACTTTCTCATAGCCTTCTGCAGCTTCGTCCACTGCAGCAGAAGTGAAGATGCCATATCCGCGCTCGCCAAACGCCTTCTGTAATGTACCTTTCGTCTCAATCTCTGGTACGCTCACACCCATAATATTCTTCTTCTTGACACCAACATCCGGTCTGTTAACAACGGCCATAGCAATGGACTTAATAGTCAGGTCTGACTCAATGACACGCGCCAGATTCATCTTCTCAAGTGCCTTACCATACTCCTGCGCAAGCTCTGCCCGGATAGTTTTTGCCTTCTTTAGTATCTCAAAAAAATCCAGAATAAGCCCATCCCGTTTCTTCTTCAGAAGATTGTATCCCGATTGAGCAAGCTTAATCCTCTTCTTGAGTTTCATCAATTCAGAGCGCGTGGGCTTAATATCCGTATCCGCCATACTACTGTTCTACCCCTTTATAGTATTTCTTCTTAAGTTCAGGGCTAATCCTCGTCAGTTCCCTTACCGGGAAACTGTTCAAAAGCTCCCATCCTAAATCAAGCGTATCCGCAATCGATCGATCCTCGCGTTTGCCTTGCCGCACAAATTTATCTTCAAAAGCCTCGGCAAATTTCAGGACGCGCCGGTCTTTCTCGCTGAGTGCTTCTTCTCCTACAATTGCCACAAGCCCTCTCAAATCTCTTCCCTCAGCGTACATGGCATACATCTGATCAGATATCTGCTTGTGATCATCCCTTGTCTTCTTCCCACCAATGCCTAAATTCATAAGCCGAGACAACGACGGCAAGACATCAATGGCTGGGAATACGCCTTTTCTGTGCAGCTCCCTTGACAACACAATCTGACCCTCAGTGATATAGCCAGTCAGGTCTGGGATAGGATGTGTGATATCATCGCCAATCATCGTCAAGATAGGTAACTGTGTAACGCTGCCTTTCTTCCCCTTGATGATGCCTGCCCGTTCATAAATCATAGCAAGGTCAGTGTACATATACCCTGGATATCCTCTTCTTCCTGGAATTTCTTCACGTGCAGCCCCAATCTCCCGCAGGCTTTCGCAATAGTTAGTCATATCTGTCAGGATAACAAGCACGTGCATATCCTTCTCAAACGCAAGATATTCCGCAGTCGTCAGTGCCATTCGCGGTGTGACCAGCCTCTCAACCGCAGGATCGTCTGCAAGATTTAAGAAAACAACGCTCTTTGCAAGCGCACCCGTCTCCTCAAAATCCTTCATGAAATACTGCGCCTCTTCATTGGTAATACCCATAGCCGCAAAAATAACCACAAACTTTTCCTTCTGACCAATAACCTTTGCCTGCCTTGCAATCTGCAGGGCAATCTCGTTATGGGGAAGGCCGCTTCCTGAAAAGATAGGTAGCTTTTGTCCTCGTACAAGGGTGTTCATCGCATCAACCGTTGAAAGTCCTGTCTGGATAAAATCAGAGGGTGAATCCCTAGAATACGGATTAATGGCTGCGCCAATGATGTCCAGCTTTTTCTCCGGAATCATATCCGGCCCGCCGTCAATGGGCTTTCCTGCGCCGTTTAAGATTCTTCCCAGCATGTCTTCTGATACACCAAGCTTGATAGTATCCCCCAGAAATTTGACTTTGCTCTGCTTATCAATGCCGCTGGTTCCTTCAAACACTTGGACGACAACCAAATCATGAGAGGTATCAAGCACCTGACCATTCTTCAGTTGTCCGTCAGGCAGCCGCAGACTCACCAGATCGCCATAGCCGATGGGGTCAGTCTTCTCTACAAAAACAAGTGGACCTGCAATTTTAGTGATCGTTTTGTATTCTTTCATAGTGCATCCTCCTCAAAGATTATCAAATTCCTTATCCATTTCCTTCTGGATATCTGAGATCAGCTGTGCATACTCCTTCTGGAATTTAGCCTCGGCAATCCTATCCTTTGCCTTGATGCCAAGCACAGATCCAATCCGCGTCCCGTGATCAAGTGCGGCATTCGCAAGCTTGGAATAATGCAGGATGGTTCTCATAATGAGTTCCGTCTTCTTCAGCTCACAGAAGGTATCAATTTCATGGAATGCGTTCTGCTGCAAAAGGTATTCCCTAATCATCCGCGCAACCTCAAGGGTTATCTGCTGACGCTCAGGCAATGCATCAGAGCCGACAAGCTGCACGATTTCAAGCAGCTTCTCCTCTTCCTGCAATATTTTCATCATCTGGTCAACAAGCCCTCTCCATTCAGGGGAAACGTTTTGCGCATACCATGGCTCAAGCGTGTCCATATAGAGAGAATAGGATGTAAGCCAGTTGATAGACGGAAAATGCCTGCGCTGGGCAAGCTTGGCATCAAGCGCCCAGAAGGTCTTAGTCACTCGAAGTGTGCTTTGGGTAACTGGCTCTGAGAAATCTCCGCCCGGCGGGCTGACTGCACCAATGATGGTAACAGACCCCTCTTTGTCTGTGCCAAAGGGAATAATTCTGCCCCCCCTCTCGTAAAATTCCGCAAGCTTGGTCGAAAGATAAGCAGGGTATCCCTCCTCACCAGGCATCTCTTCCAGACGTGATGAAATTTCTCTCATGGCCTCAGCCCACCTTGACGTGGAATCCGCCATGATAGCGACGTTATAGCCCATGTCCCTAAAGTATTCCGCAATCGTAACACCAGTATAAACACTCGCTTCCCGTGCAGCGACCGGCATATTAGAGGTGTTTGCAATAAGCACAGTCCTGTTCATGAGTGGTTTTCCGCTCTTGGGGTCTGTAAGTTCCGGGAATTCTTTGAGCACTTCAGTCATTTCGTTTCCGCGCTCTCCACATCCTACATAAACAATGATATCTGCATCGCACCATTTAGCAAGCTGTTGCTGGGAAACTGTTTTTCCTGCGCCAAACGGTCCTGGAATTGCTGCAACGCCTCCTTTTGCCAGAGGAAAAAGTGAATCAAACACACGCTGTCCGGTAATCAGCGGCATCTGCGGCGTCAGTTTTTTTCGTGCAGGCCTTGATTTTCTTACAGGCCACAATTGTCTCATCGCTATTTCTGTTCCATCTTCAAGTGCTGCCACTGGCTCAAGCACGGTGTACTTGCCTGGTTTGATCTCCTTAATCTTACCGCTTGCATTGTGCGGCACCATTATCTTATGCATAACTCCAGGCGTTTCCTCCACCTCACCAATAAACTCCCCGCCTTTGACCGGATCACCCTTTTTGACTAAAGGCTTGAATTCCCACTTTTTCTCATGGTTAAGTCCAGGTGCATCCACTCCGCGCTTGATGTAATCGCCCATCCGTTCCTGCAAAACAGGAAGCGGGCGCTGGATACCATCATAAATGCTAGTCAAAAGTCCTGGTCCAAGCTCAACAGAAAGCGGCTTGCCTGTGTTCATAACAGGCTCCCCTGGCTTAATACCTGAAGTATCCTCATAAACCTGGATGATTGTCTTCTCTCCATCAATTTGGATAACCTCACCCATCAGCTTTTCGTTACCTACCCTCACTACATCATACATCCTTGCGGAAATGCCTTTAGCCACGACGACCGGGCCTGCAATGCGATATAAAGTTCCTGTATCCATATTCACTCACCTGCCTTGATTATTAGTCTATTTTTTATGTTTATGCTTCTTTCATAAGGTCAACACCAATGGACCTTTTGATTAATTGTCTAAGATTATCCTGACTTGCTTTGGTTGAAAGAGGAATAACCACTGGCTGCACGCTGTCTTCAATGAACCTGCGATCATGCGGATGCACTTTGTTCAGACAATCTTCGTCCACAATTACAATGCCAACGTTCTTGTCCTGCATTACTTCTCGAAGTGTTCTCAGAGGATTCTGTTCATCTGCAATAACCGTTTTCCTGATGCCTGCAAGCTGAAACCCCAAAATGAACTTGCTATCCCCCACTACTGCCAATATTGCCATTTTTTCCTCTACACCACGATCTGCGATGCAATGAACTGCTCGTCAAACCCAAGCAGTTTGCATTTCGCAACTGTTTTGATATTCTTCACTTCAATTTCCTTTGCAAGCATATATCCTAAAATGACATCCACAGACAGAGGATGTTGATGCTGCAGCAAACCTGAAAAATCCAAGAGGTATTTCTGCATCTCCTTTTCCATCTCAAGGAGGCTTCTCGTCTGCATGAAATGCTGTGCCCCTTTGCGCAGAGCTGCTGCAAACTTTTTATCAAGAATAGTCTTGTCAATCTTTTCAAGGTCTACAGCTATCAGTTTTTCAAGCTCCATATTGTGCTTCCTCTCCTCAGATGTCTTTCCTTTGAAGAGAAAGAGATATTTACGGATGTTGTCCAAATTCATATTCTCTTTCTTCAATCGGAGCAATGTAAGGAGATTTCTCACTTCAATCTCTTTAAAGAGGAAGCGCTTAAAGAATGTCGCCCTTCCCTCGATGCGCTGCATGAATGTAAGCATCCTCTTGTAATACCACTGGTCAAGCGCATTTTCAATATCAATAAGATGGTGTTCTTGTTCAAACGTTTTGTATGCAGCTTCCACAATCTCATAAGGAACTACTTTCATCGATTTGAGAATGTCCACAACTTCGATATCAAGAAAATGCTCGAAATCTTTTCTTGAAAGATAGCCTACGGGAACAATAAGGTCCATAATCTCTTTTTTGTCTGCGCGAGCCAGTTTTCCCCGAAGCACGGTCTTTATATTAAAGACATCCTTCCTCAGAAGGTATTCACTCACCGCTTCCCGCAAATCATCCTGGGAGATGTTCTTAAGCTTTTCAAAAGTAGTAGTGAGATTATTATCCAACGCAAATTCAATGAGTTCTGCACCCTCATAATCTGACGCAAATATATCTATCCCTTTTTTGTATTCCGTCTCCTGCAAAAATTTTGCAATTTCCGGAATATCCATTTTCAGGAGCCGGTTATAATCATCCTTCTTCAGGAGGAGGGTACGCATAACCGTAACCCTGACAAAGGTGTAGGGATAACTACTCAACACCAGTTTCTTTGATCCTTTTTGCAAAAATGTTGTTCTCATTTTCCCTCAAAAAGCGTGTGGGAGATCTCCGCAAGATGGTTTTCCTTGATGGCACCAAAGATTGTTTCATAACTGAAATCCAGGGCGACAGTGCCCTCTTTGTTTTCTGCAATGATACCACCGCGTATGCTGGATTCTTTTGTTGGATACCCCTTGACATATGATACATCATTTTTGGAGCAGAATATGGTCCCAACAGCAATTTGTGACGATGCGCTCTTAAGAAGTTTCTCAACCATCTCTTTGCGGCGTTTGGGCTCCTCAAAAGAAGCAATTGCATCCTCAAAAACAACATTAATTAGCTCCCGCTTTTTCTGCATGACTGCTTTCTGCACTTCAGCATTGGCCTGTGCAATCTCTTTTCTGCGCATGTTCTCTACTAGTTTTTCAGTGGAATCGCGCTGTTTTGCTGATTCTACCTTAATTTTGTCTTTTTCTTGAGAGAGTATTACCTCTACTTCACGCTTTCCTTCTTCAACAATCTTTGCTGCCTCTTTTCTGGCAGCTGCAAGTATTTCTTCCTTTACTTCTGAGAGTCCCATGGATTACCCCTCACAATATTGTGATATATATGGATAAGAGACAAGCACAGCTCACACCCTTACTCACAAAAAAGTTATAAGAGAGTGAGCCGCGGCCCCCTACCTAACGTTATCCTATATCTGCTTATCCTGCCAGGCCAAGGATCATAATAGCCACGACAAGTCCAAAAATGACGATGGTTTCCGGGATGACGGTAAGGATAAGGCCTTTACCGAACAGTTCCTCCTTCTCAGCCATCGCACCTATTGCTGCAGTTCCTATGTCTCTCTCTGCCCATGCTGCTGCAAAAGCAGAAAGGCCTATTGCCAAACTTGCGCCCAAGGCGACAAATGGTATGGTTAAGTCTGCTGCCATGTTTTCTACCTCCATTTACGTTTTTATCCCAAAGGGTTTGTACGGTTTTCCGCCGCCCTTATAAAATTTAGTGAAAAATTCCACATAATGCAACCTCAGTGAATGCAAAAATGGTCCAATGATACCAAGGAGGATGTTGATCAGATGACCCACAACAAGCGTCACCACACCCGCTACAATCATAAATCCGCCCTGATGAAAAAATTCTTCTGCAAATTTGTTTACTACCGTTGCCAGTCCCACTGATGCAAGTCCTATAGCCATAAGACGTGCATACGAAAGGATGTTACCAAATATCCCTGGGATTTCCACAACGCCGGTCGTTCCTTCCCCTATGGTCAGGAGCAGAACACCAATCCCAAGGGTTATGAACCCTACAAGCATGGGCAGTGATGTATAATTAAGATAGCTTACGCCAGTGAATCCTGCACCTGCCAGAATAATTACCCAGCTCAGCTTTGCACAGAACGCATGCAGAAAACCATGGTGCTTAAGCTCATTGTAAAAGCCAATAAATATTCCTAAAAGCACATGCACAACCCCTATTGCCACAGCAATATAGAGGAGAAGGTTCAGTTGGTGTGCCCTGCTCAGAAGGTGAGGTAATTCATACCCACCCAACTCTTCAGCACCGAAGAATTCTCCAAAGAGTGCTCCAAAGAAGATGCTGGCAAAGGACGCAAAGATAAGGATTTTAAAGAAATCCTTGAACTGCGGCATCTTCTTCATAAAAATGTAAAAAAGAATAAGGGTGGTGAGGCCATACCCTATATCACCTAACATAAAGCCAAAGAGAAGTGGGAAGGTCAGGAAAATAAAGAAAGTAGGATCAACCTCGTCAAACTTTGGAAGAGTGTAAAGATGCATAAAGAACTCAAACGGTTTTATCGCTTTGGGATTGGCAAATTCAATGGGAACAGTCTCCCCTTCTTCTAAGGGTTGTGTTGTAATATAGAGTTTGTTTTTCATGCTATTGTTCATCGCAGTGACGACATCCTGCACCCGCTTGGTCGGGACCCAACCCTTAATCATAAACGCTTTTTGCGTGCAGCCAAATTTCAGGGGAGCTTCTGCAATCTCTGCCTCCTGCACAAGATAGGATTCCTGCTGCGCTAAGAAAGGTGTCCATTTCCTGGCAAGCATATCCTGCTTTTTGGATGCTGCATCCTTCTTTTTCTGAAGGGTCTCCAGCTGCCGTTCAGTCTGTTCAATAAGCTGCCCAGCAGTGCCTTTCATGCCAAGAATAGGATTAATATCCAATGGCTGGAATACATGCTGCTCCAGAATCGCTTTCAGTTCTTTCTCTTTGCTGTGTTCGTAGAACAAAGCAATGTAAGTCTTAGCATCAATAGATGCGCAATTCAGCTCAAAGCGAGAAGTGATGCTGGAGATTGCCTCTTTAAGGTCCTGATCGTGTTTCACACTTCCAATAAGATAACGGATAGATAAACATTCTTGGAATGTTTCAGGATCAAGCCTCAGGATTTTAAGGGCGTGGAGCAGTTGCTTTTTTTGAGCAAATTCAGTGATCGCCTTTTCGTGATGCTTGAGCACATCATGGGTGCTGTTTGCATCAGAGGCAAGGATACTGCACTGCCCTTCAATCTGCTTAAGAGTCATGGTATCTCCTGCTTTTCTGGGGGCTTTGGCAAGATCTATCTTCAAGGACGCTGCAATCCCGCGGAGTTTCACCAAAAGCCCCGCGATGCTGCTTGCCCGCGCCATGGGCATTCCAATATCTACATCCTCACTCTTGGTGTGGTCAAGAATGTGCATAACCTGCAAATCATGGAGCTTTGTTGTTGTTTTTTCAACTAAGGAGAGGGGGCCTATAACAACTAGTTTAGACATAGGCTGGACCCTAAACATGCTCAAGCTCTTCCTCCGTTTTCTTAAGAATGAATGCAACTACCGTTTCCTTGTTTTTCTGTGCAGACTGCTCAAGTTGTTTAAGCGGTTTTTTGGAATCGGCAAGCATTTTTTCTGTTTCTTTGGCAAGCTCTTTGCGCACATCTTCCAATTTTTTTTGACGATCTGCCTTTAGAGTCTCTTCATTTTTTCTAAGAAGTTCCAATGATTTATGCTTGCCTTCCCCAAGAATGTCTTGTTTTTTCTGATATGCGTTTTCAACAATCTGTTTTGCTTCCTCTTCTGCTTGCTTGATTTCTTTGATAGTATTCTGCATCTAAACCCCCCCGTTCCGTTGATTGGGTGCCCGTATAAATGGTTATACTAAAGAGAATATATATCCTATTTAGTATAACCGTTTTCTATATATTCCTTAGCACAAGTTATTATGCTAGGGTTATTTTACTTCTGTATGGTGTAAACACAATGGCAACTGTAATACAACAATTGATATATTTTAGTATTTTTATGATGGGTTTTGTATTTGGCAGGCTAACTATTGCCGCCCAGTACGCAATGATGAAACCAACACCCCCTAAACAGCCTCCTCAATCTGGGAAGTAATGCTCCAGTCCATCAAAACCTCACTAATACTGGTAAGGTAGTGTTTGATGCGTTTTTTGTGATAGGTTTCTAAATCTTTTGGCGGCATGTCAGGCAACTTGTTGACTGCCTTGATAAGAGCTATAACCTTGGTGTAATCCCGGTTTTTGCTCTTTGCCGGGTCAGAAAGCAACATGTCCAACAGGTCTATAACACCCATGATTTCTTCCAGGAAATCCTTGTCCTTGCCTTCAATCGTGATGAGGTGGTCAACCAACCGTTCCAGGTCCTTAGCTACGAGGTCAATATAATGCAAATCCACAATATTCAGTTTTGATGAAGAGCGTGCAAGCATGGCAGAAATAACGGATTTGTTGATGAAAATCTTGGCTTTATCCACTTCTTCCTCATAACGATCTATAAGCTCCTTTGAATAATTCTTCTGCATGATGAGGAGGATATTCTTGACCTTCTGCATCATGATTTTTAAGAGGGATTCAGATCCTGGAGGGCTGTAGGGAGAATGGCAGCTTATCTTGTTCTTTTCTATCTCCACTAGTTCAAGACCAATCAGTTTCTTCTGTTCCAGAAGTTTTGTGGAATCTATCTCTTTTTCAAGGTCGATCTCAAAAGAATCCAAAGGATTGACATAGCAGGCAATGACCAGTTTGTTGATGATGTGTTTGTCATCGTCATTGAGCTTTAATTTCAGGTGGATGGGCTTTGGCTCCCCAATCTTGGGAGAGACGTGCAGACCACCATCTTTTGCTATGTTCAAACTGACTTTGCTGTTACCTGTTATCTTGCTGCTTCGGCACCATGACGTAGGGAGGTAAAGATAGAGCATGTCCCCTGTTTTCTGGACTTTGCGGATTTCCATATAGGTAGGGGGTAAATAGGTGCTATTTATAAAGATTGTGGGGGGTATGGGTAACTTATATTCGGCTTTATAGCCAATCCATTAATCTTATGAACATTTGTAATGGATTGGCAGATAGCAAATCCAGTGTACAGTGTTAGGAGATGCATTACCCCAAAAGTTCATTTATTAACTGGATTTGCTATAGTTCAGGAGAAAAGCACAATCATTTCCTTGGTGGGTCAGGACTTTGATTGCTTCTTGAGCTGCTCAAAGCGACCAGCCCTTGCTTTGTGCTGCAACTGAACAGCCCACCCTTGAATGTATTGTTCTTCTTCAATTTTTTTCAGGTCTTCTGGAGAGAGATTATGCTTATACTGCTTTGCCTTCTCAAAAAGAATTCCAAATTCTAATTCATTGAGTTCATGCATCTGTTCAGCAGTCAGATGCCTCTTTGGCTTGACTGTCCTTGCTTCTGCAAAGAGCTTTTCAAGTTCCTTATTAGTTATACCTTCTTTTTCCATATGTCGGAAACCTTCTGTGCGGGAACCACTTGCTTTAGCATGTTGAAGGAGCACAAGGTTTCCGAGCATGTCAAGAACCGCGTGCCTATTTAAGATTAAGAAAGCACGCCGCCTGCTTTACTTGAAAAAGTGTTTTGATAATAATTCGCTTTTTCAAGTACTGAAAAATGTAAAGCATTTTTCAGTTTCGCAGACTCGTTACAATTGCCATGTACAATACGAGTCTGCGCTATGTTGAAAGTCGCAAAAACTAATCCTAACACGACTTTCAACTTTA
>JACRKK010000033.1 GCA_016219795.1 Candidatus Woesearchaeota archaeon
ATGCAGTATTTCAGATACGAAGTTCAGTAGTCCATTTCACCACCATACGAGCACATGATGTTGCTGCAAACATCACCTTATCTCGCTCCGCAACGGTTAATTTTGTGAAAGATGATAATACCAGCACATTGCAATCAACCGTTGATGCAACCTCACCCCATTACGCTAACGGTATAGATGCTTCTACAGTTACAGTTACATTGAGGAATATGCAGGGACAGCCTCTTATCAACCATCAGGTACAGATTACATCCAGCAGGCCTTCTCTGGATACCATCACAGCATTGAACGCCCAGACTAATGCAGGTGGCCAGGCAGTGTTCCGGGTAACTTCCCTGACCGTTGGACAGAGTATCATCAACGCAACAGACGTCTCTCAGAATGTCCACCTCATTGATACTGCAGCCATCGATTTCATCCCTAATGTGACCTTAGAAATTCCAGATACCAACCTCTCGACGGTTGATGCCACTTCACCGCATTATGCTGATGGCATTGATGCATCACAGGTCACGGTAACGTTGTTCACCTCTGCGGGAACACCGATTGTCGGTCATCAGGTGAGCGTGGTTACGACAAGCACGGATGATGCACTTACAGTCCTTAACAGTATCACTGATGCTAGCGGTCAGGCACAATTTGAAATAAGGAGCACAGTTCCGCACAACACGACTGTCTACGCACGAGACGAAACCAGCGGGACAGACCTGACCGATACAGCACAGGTTGAGTTTAGGCCAGTCCCTCAGAATAACAATCCCTCAGTCATCATCACTAATCCTCTAGATCTGGCTTCCTTTACAACAGGCCAACCTATCTTGTTTACTGCCTTGGGAACAGACCCAGACGGCGATGCCCTTACCTATTATTGGTTCTTTGGTGATGGCGCAAGTTCCTTTGGCCAGAACAGCCAGCATACTTATCTTATGCCAGGAACATATCCTGTCTCGGTTGTTGCAAGCGATGGTAGAGGTGGCTTCGGGACTGATAGTATTAGTGTCATTGTCACTAACCAGACCCAGCCCCCTCAGAATACTACACCACTCTATGTGAACATTGTTGCTATCCCCGAAAAAGGCAAGGCTCCCTTGCATGTGGAATTTTCTGCCATAGTTGCGGGAGGAAATGGCCATTACGCTTACTCCTGGGACTTTGGTGATGGCTCGTCAAGTACTGATGCTGCTCCCACTCATATTTATCAGGAGCAGGGTGCATATAATGTCCGTCTCTGGGTTGTGGACACTGATGGAAATGCAGGTTTTGACAAGACTGTTATTACAGTAACTGATCATGAAGACTCCATTGAGCCGCAGGATAAAATCACCATTAGCGGCCTACGTCTCCTCGATGATGATGTCAAGGCAGGCCAGGAAATGACGCTTATTGTTACCGTGGAAAATAACGATGCGAGCGTAAAGCTCAAAGACACCAAGATTACGGCAGTGCTACCTGTCCTTGGAGAACGCAAGAGTGTGCAGATAGGTACCCTGCGCCCGGGACAGCAGGTAACTAAATATATGACTCTGCCCATTGCCTGTACCGCACAGGGTATGCATGAGGTTGAGGTTGTTGTTGCAGGCGACAAGACTAGCGGAGAACAGGTGTTTAGGAGGAAATTCAGAGAGTTTAGGGTCAAAGGAACTGTTTGCAGCTGACCATAACCTTTTTATAGGAGTTGTGCTTACTGTAGGATGGTTATGGGGTTTAATCACTATAGCATGATACTGCACCGAAAGGTTTAAATACCAGGTGCTGCCAAAAGACAAAAAATAAATGATGTGGGGGTAAAAACATGAACATGTACAAAACATTGGGTGCTATTCTTCTGTTGTTGGTAAGCCTGGTGGCTGTGCAGGGTGCACGCAACTATGGTGATGATCTTTCCAATCTTATTTATATCCACAGTGTGGAAATTGACGATACGGAAATGGATAATTCTGGTATTGCCACTCTTGATGTGCAGCGCGGAGATGAGGTAGAAGTCAAAGTATCTTTTGAGTCCTCAGTAGATCTTGATGATGTTCAGGTTGAGGCTGCTCTCTATGGCTTTGAGTATGATGCGTATGAGCCAAACTATGAGAGAACCGGCCTCTTTGATGTGGATCTTAATACCACCTACACCAAAAGACTGAAGCTGAAGCTTTCAGGAAATATCCAGGAAGATGAATATGTGCTTTCAGTCAGAGTTGCCACAAGAACCGGCTCCACCTATTATGAATACAGGCTGAAAATTGATGTTGCACGAAAGAGCCTTGTTATCAAGGACGTTGTCTTTACACCTCAGGACCAGGTTGTTGCCGGCAGAGCACTTCTGGCTACCTTACGCTTGAAGAATGACGGTGAGAAGGATCTCAACGGCATCCGTTATGAGGTTACTATACCAGCGCTTGGCGTTTCTTATGCTAACTGGGTTGATGAAATCGAAGCAGATCCAGCAAGAGGCAGGGACAACGAAGTAACAACTGAGGAAGCATACTTAAGAATCCCAGCCTGTGCTGAAGCAGGAACTTACCCAGTCAAAGTCACCGTTACCTATGATGAAGGATATGAGAAAGTGACTGAACAGTCATCTATTGAAGTGCTGAAGGGCGAATGTGATGCTGTTTCAGCGCCAGTAGAGCCAGTCACCCCTGTGGATAAGACGGTGATTTCCATCGCATCTGAGACGCAGGACGTTGTTGCAGGAGAGAGCGGTTCTCTTTATCCAGTAACTGTAACTAATGCAGGAAGTAAGGCAAAGACCTATACACTGACTGTGGATGGCGGCGAAGGATGGGCAACGTTTAAGGTAACACCAAACACCTTTGTCTTAAACAGCGGCGAGACCAAGACTGCTTATTTGTATGTCAGTGCATTTTCCACTGCCAGTGCAGGTGAACGCATGTTCAGTCTCACCGTAAGTGCTGACGGATCCGAGCTTAAGCAGATTCCGCTGAAAGCAAATGTTCAGGAAGGCAAGAAAGCAGAAGAGCCAGCCAAAAAAGACTGGGGCAATGTCACGAAAGGACTTGAAATTGCTTTGGTTGTACTGGTTATCCTTCTGGTCATCCTTGGTCTGATCATCGGCTTTTCCAAGCTACGCGGCGGAAACGATGAAGGCAAGGATGAAGAAGCATCCGGGCAGACCTACTATTAAGGTAGGTTACTTTTTCCTTTTTTTTCTGATTATCTTCTTAAGGAATAAAACCCCCTTAAGAAATGAGGCACTATGAGGACATACAATCTTTTTTTTATTGCACTGGTATGCTTTTTTCTAGTTCCGTTTGCATTTGCACAGGATTTCCAGGCATATACTTTCCACAAAGAGATGTTGGTATGCTCCTCAGATACCACCCAAGAGATGTTGGTAGTGGAGAACACAGGCAGCGTTGCTTCATTCTATACCCTTTCGCTGAATGGAAAGGCCGCGCCGTTTGTGACCATGGCTCCTGCGTTTTTTGCACTTGATCCAGGTGAGCGTAAAGAGATTACGCTCTATATCAGACCGTCTCCAGTTGCAATAGAAGGGATTTATGGCTTGGTCGTTGTCTTGGAGTCTGATGAGCATGTTGAGAAGCAGATCGCGATGGATATCATTGTAGAGCGGTGCGCAAATTTTAGGGTTTCTGTCGATAATCAACATATAACTTCCTGCAGTGGCGAAACTTCGTTTTTTCTTGCAGAGTTTACCAACATAGGTCCCTTTCCAGAGACCATTCAGTTTTCAGTAGATCATCTGGGATCGTATACCAAAGCAAGCGAGAATCCGGTTGTTCTGCCGCCGAATGAAACGGGCAGTTCCCTTATCTATATTACTTTGCCGGACGCCGGAAATTATGCATTTAAAATGAGTGTGCAGGGAACAGAAAGCAAGTATGCTACTTCTCTGCCATTGTCGCTTGATGTGCTGGATTGCTCACCAGAGCCGCCCGCATCCAAGAATAGCAAACTTCTCCTAACCATTATTGTTATTGCGTTTCTTCTTATAGGAGGTATTATTGCCCTAATTATTCTTTTTTTCTTTAAAGAAGAGGAAGAAGAAAAAACTAAACCGGAAACATTTGTGGAATACCAGAGTATCATTAGAGATGGGAAAGAAGAAACGGAAGCAGCCAAAAAAGAAGAGGATGCATATAGGGATCAGGTAAAACAGGCGGAAGAAACAAGTGAGTCGGCATTTGAAGCCGAGCCCTTATTGCAAGAGGCCACTACAGAACAGCCAGAAGAAACAAAAACGCGCTGGTGGCTCTGGTTGATTGCGTTGGGCATTATTATTGCTCTGGGCGTTGCGCTTTTTGCAGGATTTAAGCTATGGAATACCTTATCTCTTGTTAATGTTACCACTGCCGGAAATGGCACTGTAAATGTTTTGGGCCCCACGTTATCTATCATCCCTAATGCTTCTATCCCTCGTGTTATTAATGCAACAACACTTGCTTCTGCAAATGCAACGACGGCAGATGGTTTTAAGGTAACAGCTATTATAGGTAATATCTGGTTCAGGATTGTCCTGGGTATTGTTGCTGCTCTGATTATTCTTTTAGTCATTGTCCGTGCTCTGCGCAGACGGAATAATGGGTATGAGAACAGCGTGTTTGCTCCGTTAGTACCCAAGAAACAGTCGCTTTCTGTTAACTTACAGGAAGAAGATGCAACACTCCGGAGTGTAGAAGTGCATCCTGTGCATGCTGCGGAGAATGTTTCTTTAGATGTGGTTTCCTTTAGACGGAAGCCTTTTTTTGCAAAAAAGTGCAGGGATGCGTACGCCTATTGTTCTATGAAAACCAGTATGCTTCAGGCTGATATTAGCAGCATAACGGTAAGGTTCAGACTGGAGAAGGCACGGTTGGGTGATATTCCGTCTACCCAAATAAGATTATTTGCCCTGGACGGACAATGGGTTCCTCAGGAGACCCGAAAACTCAGAGCTGATGCACAGTATTATTATTATGAGGCACGGCTCCCTGAACTTACCAGTAAGCTCTATGCCATAGCTCCTCTTGAGATCCCTTTTAAGGAAACGAACGTTTCTGCTGGAAAGGAGACCGAGAAAAGGCGCTGGTGGCCTGCTGTTCTTATCATTTTGATTATTCTGGCATTGCTTGCACTACTCCTCTATTATGGCCCTACTGCATATACTACCTATATCGGTGATTTGTTCAATCAAACCAATGGGGGTGGCACATCAGCAAAGAATGTGGGCATCCAGCTTGCAAATGCAACTGCCAGGCCACAGCCGATTCTGGTTTTGCCTTCCAATAATGCAAGTGCCAATGTCACTGCACAAGAATCCCCCGTTGGGGGTGGGTTACTGTCACGATGGTGGGTTTTTGTGCTTGTATTTTTAGTCTGTTTTGTTGTTGCTTACTTTTTGTTCTCTCTCTTTTTTGGACGGAAAGCAGTCGAGGCAAAACAGCCACCCCAACGGAAGAAAGAAAAGAAGCATACGTCAAAGAAATGGAGGTATACCTTGCTTTTGCTTGTCATTATAGGAGCTGTTCTCCTGATAGGATATTTTGCAGGAAAGGTTGTTTTGCCTTCTTGGAATGTCTCAGAAGCAAATGCAACAGCAGCAAAGAATGTGTCTCTCTTGTTGCCAGTTTCTCCGCCTGCTGCACCGTCGCAGGAGAATGTGTCATTGGACCCTGTGCGCATGAAGATTTTGGAGTATATCACTCAACAGAATGCCTCTGATGATTTTAGTGTCCAGATCTGGGGGCAGGATACTACCCATACCCTTGACCTTTCTGATTACTTTGAAGACCCGGACAAAGCGGGGCTTACCTATGGTATTGATGAACCCGTGGATAATATCAGTATCAGTGTCAGTAAGGCAGGACAAGTGACTATGGTACCTGACGAGGGTTGGTATGGAATTAGGAATACCCTCTTTACCGCATCTGATGGGGAATTCACCACAGAAAGCCCGGTGGTGACGCTGGTGGTTGTGCCTGAGGATATGATGCCCAAACGCAGTCAGCAGTGGATGATTTTTGGTATTGTTGCGTTGGTGCTTGTGGTTATGGTGGTGTTGTTCATTATGTCACGAAGGTCTGAGTCTTGAGTTGTGAGAAAAATTTTCTTTACGGTTAAGTCAAGAAGGGTGTCTTGGCCTGTTTGTGGAGGTAAAGATTTGCCGCACGGCCACGAGTACGGCGGCTTGATGGACTTCGTCCTATGTGCCACCCCGAATGGGGCAGCCCCCGTCACATCAAGCGCCGTAGTGGCGTGCGGCGAGCCGAGGGTAGGCTCCCACGGAGTGGCGAGTAGGGTGTGCGAAGCACATCCGTCGCACCGCCACAAACGGTGCCCTCTTCTACGGCTTTCTCTTCCTTGGCATTTATATGCACAAAAATTAATAGTCGTAATGTTTCATGTGCTTATATACCGCAGACTTTGACTATAAACATCCGAAAATCAAAGTCTGCCAGTATAAGTTGACTTGACCATCCCAGCAAAAGTTTTTTATAGGGCTCGGTTCTAACGGCTTTTATTCGGGGCTGTAGTATAACCTGGCAGAATAGCAGGCTCCAGTCACTGGAGCGATGAGCTGCAGATAATCCTTTGCAGCGATGATTATGCAAAAAGGTCTGTTGAGGCGCATTTGCTTCAAGGAAGAGACCTGTGGATCTGGGTTCGAATCCCAGCAGCCCCATTTTCCTTATGGTTCGAATCCCAACCAAAACCGTGGGCGACTGATAGTCGTACAAGCTTTAAAAAAAACATGCTCTCTCTGAACCACCATGGCAGAGAACGACATCTATAACAACGAAAAGAAATACTTTACCTTTAGGGACACTATTGAGTCCTACTGTAAGCCGCCAGAACTTCAGGAGAGGAAACGCAAGTACTGGATTAAACACCAAGGCAATGTCGAGCATTTCAGACTCCTCTTTAGGAAGCTGGAAGCACGGGACACTTCCTACATTCACCGGCTACGGCTGAGCAGAATCCTTCTTATTGTTACCCATATCCTGGATAAAGACCTAGCCAAAGCCACGAGGGAAGATATAGATAAAACCATGGTCTTTGCCCATACAGTCAATAAAACCGTTAGCTCCAAACAGAAGTTTGTAAGGGATGTCCGCTTTCTTTGGAAACTGCTGTTTCCTGAAATGGATGAAAAGGGGAGGATAGATGAAGGCCTTACACCCTATGCCGTTAGACACCTCTCTGCGAAGATTGATAAAAGCAAACAAAAACTCAGAGGAGATAAATTCTCTCTCAGCGAATTTGAGCAGTTAGTCCAAAGCTTTGCTGATGATCCACGTATGCAGGCGATTATAACTATTGCCCTCGAGAGCTTAGGACGCCCCCAGGAGCTCTTGCACCGTCGGATAAAGGATGTAGAATTGCATGACAATTACGGTAAAATCTACATTTCGTCTCATGGTAAGGAAGGGACAGGATTTTTACGCATCATGGATAGCTATTTCTACCTGTCTCAATGGTTGAATAAGCATCCGTTTAAACAGAATCCGGCATTGTATTAACTAAGATACTTTAATATAGTAGTTCTTCTTTTCTCTTGGTTGACAGAGGTGTATCAACCATGGCGAGACCAAAAGGAAAAATAAAAGTTGTTTGTCAGAACAAGTCCTGTGAACTTTTCCGGAAA
>JACRKK010000034.1 GCA_016219795.1 Candidatus Woesearchaeota archaeon
ATGTTCTTTGGCACCTTCGATGACGTGACCCGGCGGGTAAGCTATCTCGAGTTGGAGAAGAAAAGCCAGTTCTGCGCCCCTTGTCATCAGTTCAGCTTCTGGGGCACGCCCATCTATGAATCTTTCAAGGAATGGCTGGAGAGACTTGCGCCAGCAAAGCACAACTATCACCATCATCAGACCGGCGAGGATAATGCAGATGCTCATCTTAAGCGCACGCTCATGGGGCATCAGGTGACCATGGCCATCACCCGTGGAAAACTTGATCTTGGAATATGGGAACAGATTTATTACGCAGAGTTTGACGGACAACGCAAAAAGAGGGTGCTGGTCAAGATAGTGGGGGACAAGTAAATGCTCAAAAGAACATCTGCATTCCCTCTTGAACCTGTCAAGGATGTTGCAAAGCAGTTTAACAAAGCATTCCACGCAAAACTCTTCACTCTCTTTGCATCTTCAGTCAGCGAAGTCCACACCTTTTCCTCAAAAGTTACCCCTCACTACAATTACTGCTTCTGTTTCATCAAGGAAGATGAGGGGAAATGGTTCCTTGAACAAGAGGGGATTGTCCGTGTACGGCAGTGGGTGCTTGAACAGTGTAAAAAGGGTACCCACACAGTAGATGAGATATACCGTAAATGGGAAACGGATTGGGATGCTTATCTCTCTCTTTTGGAACAGATAACTTCCCGTACTCTTCAGAAAGCTTCTGACCCTGAGCTTCTTGCCCTCTTTAAGGATTTCTATGCCGCATACCTCAAAGCAGGCTCTGTTGCCTACATCTGCGATTCGTTTATGTCTTTAGGAGATCAAGACTGGCTCGTTGCATTCCTCAAAGCACATCTGCCTTTGGGAACATCACTTACGGACGCCGAGCATATCATTACCACGCTCACATCACCTGTGCATCTCTCCTTTATGCTGGAGTCAGAGGACGAGCTTCTGCACATTGCAGCACGCCACCGTTTGAAACACCCGCTTCCTTTATTTGAGCAATTCTCGAGGAAACATCCGTTAGTTATGCATGACCTTATCAGGCATGCAGAGAAATTCCATTGGATCCAAAACAATTATTACACGGTCAAGAGACTTTCTGCAGAAAACTTTTATGATGAGCTCAGAGTGCTTCTTGGCAAGATTTCTATACCTCCCCATACCTTTCTTGCAAAAAAAATAGATGAGAAAGAACAATTGCTTGCTGAAAAAGAAAAACTGCTCTCTCTCTATGAAGATGATTACCCCAAGCAAGTCATCAAGACTGCCAGACTATTTTCTAAATGGAAAGATGAACGTAAAGCAGGGGTTTACAGGGGGATGTATTTCTTTGATCTTTTTTTGGAGGAGATTTCAAACAGGAGCAGATATAAGAAACAAGACCTTTTTTTTGCGCTGCCCGACGAGCTTGCAAAAATAATAAGTGGAGAAGATTTGCATGAAGCATTTAAGCAAAGAAAGAAACAGGTTTTCTTTGCTGTAACTCCTGCTGGTTTTTTTATTGCCTCTGGAATAGAAGCAGACGCCTATTTCGCATGCCTCAAACCAGGAAGCCATGCTTCTACAGAAATGAGGGGAGTTTGCGCATGCAAAGGAAAAGCACAAGGCAGGGTACGCATCATCCGCAATGCGCACGATATGTCGCAGTTTCAGGTGGGGGAAATTCTTGTTACAAATCAGACCACCCCGGAGTTTGTGCCAGTTATGAAAAAAGCTGCTGCAATCATTACAGAACAGGGCGGCATCACCAGCCACGCAGCAGTCATAGCGCGGGAACTAAAGGTTCCCTGCATCATTGGCACAAAGATTGCGACGTCTGCATTGCAGACTGGCGAAAGTGTTCTGGTGGATGCAGAGAAAGGGATAGTGAGGCGGTTGAGATAATATGAAACACAAATCCCAATTTCCCAAGCTTAAAAGCCCAGTTCTTTTAAGTCCCATGGCTGGCGTTACTGATGTTGCATTCCGTACTCTGGCAAAGCGGTATGGTACAGGCCTGACCTACACCGAGTTTGTGAGCAGTACCGCACTCGTCAGAGGCAGCGCAAAAACCAGCGATATGCTGCGCACATCGCCCCAAGAAAAACCAGTTGCCGTGCAGCTTTTTGGAAGTTCTGTTCAGGATGTGGTGGATGCAGCACGCATGCTTGAAGATCGCTTTGATATCATTGACATCAACTGCGGCTGCCCCGCATGGAAAGTCATAAAGACTGGTGCAGGAAGTTCTCTGCTTAACAATCCTGATAAAATCAGCACATTCATCAACAAATTGGCATCTGCAGTCCAAAGACCAGTTACCTTAAAGATTCGTGCAGGGATTGATGAGCAGCACATCAATGCTGTAGAAATTGCAAAACTTGCAGAAGATGCAGGTGCAGCAGCCATAGGTGTACATGGCCGTACCCAAAAACAAGGATATGCAGGACAAGCAAACTGGGATATTATCCGGCAAGTCAAAGAGGCAGTCAGTATCCCAATCATTGGCAATGGGGATATATTTACACCGGAGACATTTAAGCAACGCATGGACGAGAGCGGTGTTGATTATATTATGGTGGCAAGAGGTGCCATGGGCAATCCCTACCTCTGCAGTCAGATAAATAAGTACCTTGCGCAAGGGATTTACGACACCAAACATCCTCTTGAGCAGTTGCAGGAATATCTGGCACTTGCAAAACAGTATGCCATTGCGTTCCCTGCAATCAAAAATCACACGACTAACTTCACCAAAGGTCTGCAGGGCAGCAAGAAACTCCGGCTTGGAATTTCCCAGGCATCAACTGCGGAGCAGATGCATTCCCTTCTAGATACTTTTCAGCGCAACGATGAAGAGCAGTAGATTTACCAGATAGATTGCACTGCATACCACACAAAAATTTTTCATCTTCACATACGATATATAAGCAAGACCAAGGCTTCCTAGCAAGCCAAGAAAAGTTAGTGCCACCAATGGCCAAACAAATCCTGCAAAGGAAAGAATGAAGACAAAGGTGTAATAGAACAAACCAAAGACTGTATTTGCAATGGCAAATAGCTCACTGTACTTGCCGGTAAGTGCCCGTACACAACTTACTTTCTTACTCACCTCACAGAAGGGGAGATATCTTGGATTTCTCGCTAAATGCTGCTTTACTGATGTGGCATATGCAGCAATCATAAATCCAGCCAACGAAAGCACAGCAGTTATCATAAGTCGGTAGTGTCTTACTAAAGATACTTTAATTTTGTATGAAGAAAATTTCCCCATGTCCAGACTTTGGTTGCTTGTCCTTCGATTATTGCTGGTGTCAGTTTTTCGTTGATAGGTTTCATGAAATTCCAGTAGAATTGGAA
>JACRKK010000035.1 GCA_016219795.1 Candidatus Woesearchaeota archaeon
AAGAGCGATAAAGTGCAGATAGAGATGGGTATGGATAAAATGATGGTGTCGCTTCTGGAAAAGATGCCCAGACCAATGGTTACTGAAAAGGGAATAGAAGTGCCTGCGGTAAAGCCTGCTGAAGCGAAACATGTGGAGGCTGTAGTTGAAAGGAAAATACCGGCAGTAGCACCTCCCGCACCGCCGGCTATTGAAGCTATTGAAATAGAGAAAGCAAGGAATATAAGCTCTGCTATAAAGAGCATCACCAAAAAGTATTCTCTCGACTCTCTGACCATGATAAGTGCCAGCGGACTTTTAATAGGCTCCTCCAGCAACACTCCGGATGTGGACGCTGCACTTGCTACTTCTCTTCTGTCCGAGATAGAGATGACAGACAGAGTAACCATGGCTAAAATCGAGGGCAAAGGAGTGAAATACCTTTTTTCCATTCCCTACAAGGGCACCCACGTAGTCTCTCTCCTGAAAACAGGGAAACAATTCGACGCTGCTATCCTGGGCTTCCTTGAAAACGATTTGAAAGCCAGCGTTAGCTTGGTTTCTTAGGCACATAAACACAGTACGGCTCTTCAGCCATGTAATCGCCGAATTTTGCATACGCCCTTGCCCTGCACCCGCCGCATATGAATTTGTATTCGCAGGCGCCGCACTTTCCCTTCAGCGCTTTCCTGTTTCTTAAATCCCTGAACAACTTTGAGTTTTCCCATATTTCTCTGAAGGACTGCTCCCTGATATTTCCTGCCTTGACCGGGAGATAACCGCACGGATTGACCTCGCCCGTGCGTGATATAAAAGCGAAACCCGTGCCTCCCATGCACCCGCTCGCAGAAGCATCTAAATCCCTGCCTCCATGCTTTCCCTTCTGGCGCAGCACTCTTACAAAGTGCGGTGCGCAGGTAGCTTTCATAGGCATTTCCCCGCCTGCGTTGCACATCCAGTTCAGCACCCGCTCGTAATCCTCAGGAGAAATCTCCTCATCCTCTATCACCTTGCCCCTTCCAGTTGGCACGAGCAAGAAAATATGATGCGCTACTGCGCCGAGTTTTCGCGCAAGTGCATGAATTTTCTCGAGTTCCCGCAAGTTGCGCTTGGTAACTGTCGTATTTATCTGGAATTCGAGCCCTGCTTTCTTGCATGCCTCTATCCCCTTCAGCGCCTCCTCGTATGCTCCCCGCACTCCCCTGAACTCGTCGTGCTCCTCTGCGTATGCGCAGTCTATGCTTATGCTCACTCTCTTCACGCCTGCTTCAAGCAGTTTTTTCGCTATCTGCGGCGTTAT
Source organism: Candidatus Woesearchaeota archaeon (assembly GCA_016219795.1). Lineage (GTDB taxonomy): Archaea > Nanobdellota > Nanobdellia > Woesearchaeales > JACRKL01 > JACRKK01. The sequence continues at coordinate 1,280 of JACRKK010000035.1, forward strand.
CAGCGTTCCATTCGTGCCGACGACGACCCGGAGACCTTTCTCAGCCGCATATCTCACTATCTCGAAAATATCCTCCCTGAGCAGCGGCTCCCCGCCGGTAAGAATTAAAACAGGCTTGCAGAAGGAGGCGATGTTGTCTACTGTATTTTTTATCTCCTCCGCAGAAAGCTCGTTCGGGTCTCGAACGTCAGAAGCAGATGCCCTGCAGTGAGCGCAGCGCAGATTGCAGCTCCCGGTAAGCTCCCATGCTATTAACCTAGGCAGAAATTCGTGCATGCAATTAGCGTTAAAACTGACAAAGGAAAAAAAACTAGAAAACAAAGACCTACAGGATTTTCTGAACAGAAGCATGTTTCAGGGAAAAGAAGTCGGTTATTCCCCCGTGCTTTATATCCTCACGACTTCTCTTTATCTTTTCAACCAGTGCCCATCTATCTCTGCTGTAATGTTTAAAAGTTTTGCTACTGGTGGGAGTTTGCCTAATATATTGCGGGACGAGGGATTCAGGCGAAGCCCCGGAGTGAGCGTTAGCGACGAAGAGTTCGGAGCGCGCTAGAAAATTATTTATCATTGAAAAAAATATCCTTCAATTTATGATAAACAAAAGAAGATTTGAAAATATCAACCAATTCGTTATATGACCTAAAGACGTATCTGTCCCGTATTTGATGAAATGGATCCTTACTAATCTCGGTTTGGAATTTTGAAATTATATCTTTGGGAGCAATGACAAAAAATTTAGCATCAGTTATTTTTCTCACCCGATATAATCTTAAAAGACCATCTCTAACACCAGTCGTATGCTCTACTTCAAAACAAAATTTTGGAAACTCTTCATCAAACCAGATGACATCAATATTTTTTACAGTGTCTAATAATCTTGGATGCGTAAACGGTGGAATTTCGTTCACGCTGCTAAGTCGCTTAACTTTTTATCTTTATAGATTTTAGATTTGTCTGTAACAGCAACATAAGTGTCATAACCTAAGAGATTCCCCAATTCTAACAAAATTCCTTGAATATCAGAATGGCTTGATTCCTCAACTTTTATTTTTATCTCTTCGATCTGTGGTATAGATACTTTGGGAATTTCTTCCCTTATTCTTTCTTTATATTCTGGTTGTTCTTGTGTTTCTAAGATTTCATAGAATATAAAAGCTAAAAAAAATCAACATCAATAAAGTCTGCATGTTCAAAACCAGATTTTCTAAGCTCATTTTTTATAAGAGTTAGTGCATTGTTACACTTTACATAATCACTTCCGTCTATCTGATATTTATAGACTTTTTCTGGTAAAAGGTTTATTTTTAAGAACGGTAAAACACTTTTTGGTTTATCATTCCATATACAGTAATCATTTGGGGAAACGAATAATAAGATTTCTGTTATAGACGATGGTCCGAGACCTTTTATGTTTTTCTTAAATTTATCAAATCGTTTCTCTAATGGCTCTTTACCATAAATTAAATCATTTAATTCTTCCCTGAGTTTTGGTAATGAATTATTTTTAAGAATTTTATCCAGAAGATAATTCTTATTACCCCAAAATTGACTTGCCCAGAGGTTCTTTACTATTTCTCTAAACTCATCTTCAGTTAAATTTGAAATGTGTTCTTTACTCAGCGCTTTCTGAATAAACTCGGTTCTATGTTTTCTATCTTCCTCCCATTCCTTAGCCCTTTCTGTTTTAAGAAAATCTTTAAATTTTTCAATATACTGTTTAATATTTTCTTTTTGTTCAGTAGTTAGTTCCGTCATAGTAATAGGTTAACCAACTTCTTTTTTCGAGAGGTGAACCCCAGAATTTCTACCAACTCTTATATCCAATCCATGTGCGCCGCCTCTAAAAATCCGTCATCACCCTGAACTGGTCGAGTTTAAGCTTTTCTTTCCAAAAGCTTTTTAATGTCTTTTAAAATCGAAACACTTTCGTATTGCGTATCTCTCATCTCCCCAAGTATTTCCACGTTCTCTTTAATCTCCCCCAGTATTTTCACACCTTCGTCCAGCCTCTCGAATATTTCTCTGTCAAGATTTACAATAACTCTGCCGAAGGGCTTCGGAAATGCTATTTTATCTTCTACACCAATAGATACTTCTGGACTTATCTTTTTGAGATCATCCAAAAAATTCTTTATAGCTTTTTCTTCCCCCTCGCACACAACCCTCACAGAGCCATCTTTATACACGAAGCCTGCTAAATCATTCTTTATGGCTATGGTCTCTATAAAACCCCTGTATCCAATAAACTGAACGTGATTTTTAATGACAATGCTGCACTGCTTGGGCATACTATTAAATAGGTGGTGGTGCTTATAAAAGTTTTCTCTCCGCCTAGAAATCAGTCATAATCCTGAACTGGTCGACTTCTTCCACGCCCATTTCCTTGAGGAATGCTCTTGCAGCCCCTGTCACGTCTTTAGCCGCTGTTATGGCTCTTCCGACCACGAGAATATCTGCGCCAGACTTCAGAGCTTCTTTCACCTTGTTTACTCTGATGCCGCCTGCTACCGCAACCAATACCTTGTTGCCGCAAACCTTTTTGATTTCTTTTATATTTCCCCACTGCGCTTCTTCGGTTTGCTCCACGTCTATTGCTCGATGGAGCTCCACGATGTCAGGTTTCACCTTGAGCTTTTTGAGAACAGCAACAGGGTCGCTCACGTTGAGCATGTCCACGAGGGAAAGCGCTCCGACCTTCTTGCACTCCTCTATGAAAATCTCCATCGTTCTCAACGGCGCAAGGCCAGAACACCCGACCACGTCAGCGGTTGCATCGCCCGCCATCCTCGCCTCAAGGTTTCCGGTGTCAAGTGTTTTTAAGTCAGCGAGTACTACAGATTCGGGTCTGAGCTGATGGATTTTCTGTACCACCTCAACGCCGTATCTCTTTATCAGCGGCGTTCCGGCTTCGATTACTATGGCATCAGTTCTGGGCAGTGCCCTGATAACGCCCTCAACCCTCCTCCAGTCTGGAATGTCGAAAGCAATCTCCAGATATGGGGGCTTCTTCAGATTGTTTATCCTAAATCCTATCATTGCATGCATAGATTTATCTTTCTCCTCAAAAACTTTTTGGATGCTCGGGAACCCATCAAAAGCCCGTCTAAGGGCGAGCTTTGTAGCACCGTAGTTGTACCTGTATATCCTCTGATAGTCCTTTCCACGGGGGTGGATGAACACCGAGACGATGATAGCCAGGTCTTCGGCCTCCTCCTTGGGTATGATTCCCTCCTCAACCGCATCTGCAACTGCCTTTGCTACTGCGCTCTGCGCAGGTCCGAACAGCCTCTCCGCATCCTCCAAATTTCTTAT
>JACRKK010000036.1 GCA_016219795.1 Candidatus Woesearchaeota archaeon
CCAACTTTACCAGATGCTGATAGAATTGGCTTAAACGTTGGTTTTGGTGGAAAGATAACTGAAAATTTAGGCGTTGATTTTGCTTATATGCTCTTAACTTTCTCCGATAGAACTGTTTCTAAATCAGTTTATGGATTTAACGGTACCTATTCAAATCTTGCTCATCTATTTGGAATCAACTTATCTTATTCTCTCTAAAAGTATTTCTATCTCCTTAATCTTTTCATCCGGGTTGTTTGATTTATATGCCCCATAGTAGAGTTCAAAAATATTGATTTCAGTTGTGTATAAAGAGAAATCTTCTTCGTGGTTCTCAATAAACACAACTTCTTGTGGCCTGTCCCGGAGAAAATTGACTAGAATATCCGTATCTAAGCAAATTTTATTGACCAATTCTTCCACCCTTTTTGAAGTCCAGAAAACATCTCTTCTACTTCTTTGTCTGTCATCTTCCAACTGCCTGCAAGATCGCTTAATTTTCCTTTTTTGGAGAGGTGACTAATTGCATCGTTTATAGTAACTGTTTTTCCCTGCTTTTCCTGCAACCTGCCGGATAAGGAGCACAGCATACGGTAGTTGTCCTCGCTGATTTTGACGGAAATGCCCATGTTGACCACCTAAGCTACTTGGTGGTAGGGGTGGTATTTAAAGGTTGTGGTAAGGGGGTAAGTATTACTCCTAAGTAACAACAATAAACTTTATAAACCCCTGCCTCTTCTCTCACTCAATATGGCATCCGCTGCAACACTGGAACAGAAGCTGGACACCAGAATAGGTATATTAGCAGAGTTGGTGCCCCAGTTTGCAGAGGGCAGCTGGCGGACATCTGCTGAGATTATGAATGAAAGATGGACGGATAAAAAATTACGAGACCAAGTGTTCTACGTCAATAACGCTGCAGTCTATGAGATGGAAGATGGCGAAGCAATGCTGTCTTTTGGCAGGGCAGACCCTTTTTTCAAGAACATTGATGAGTTAACCAAACAACTGCTGAAAAAGAACAATTATGTTCCTACACCAGATGAATTAGCCGCATTCAAGCCAGCTGCACTCAAAATAAAAGTTTCTGAGTTGAAGCTTTTGGGTGGTAATGACGAATGGGGCTACTTTGAGATACAAACTGGCGAAAAAGATTACGGACTCAATACAACCCAGCGTGCCTTTGCAGAAGCAATTTACGGTACAGGAAAGGATTTTGAAAGAAATATGGAGTGGCTTTCCACGGAAGAAAAGGTTTCAACCGTAAAAGTCTATGCGCTCCAAGAAGCGTATGTTCAAATGCATGCCAAAAACAATGCTATTGCGCGGGGGTGCTGGCTCGGCGATACCTACCTCAATTCCGGCTTCGGCGCCGTTGGCCATGACGTCAATGGCCACGTCGGTCTGCGTGGGGTACTTTTGAATCCCGCCGAAGGCGGTGCAACGTCAGGAATTGACTACCACACATTAGCAGCGCCATTCAACACACCATCTCCTGGCTTTAATCCAGCTCAATTAGCAAAGGCATTAACCCCTAAGGGTGCTGAATTATTCAAAGAAGTCTTATCTGCGTATGTCCCCCCGGGAAAATAATCTTTATTTTTTATTGTACTTCTCCCCAACCAGTCTGTACGCCACCCTAAAGGGGAGGCCTTGCTTCACCAGTTTGTATGTCCACATTTTATTTATCTTATGTTGTGGACATCTATCTCATGGTGGAACTAATCCGGTCAAATAAATAATCTGCCAGCGGCACAGAATCGCCGTCTCTTGAGACTTCCATAAGGTCTGTGTACTCTATATGGTTTTCACTGGGAAAATCTATAGGAGGTAGATTGGCTCTAAGAAGCATCCAGTTGAAGACTAGCCGAGAAACTCTGCCATTACCATCAATAAAGGGATGAATTGATATAAATGCTGAATGAAATTGGATTGCTGCTTCAACATGCGATAATCTGCATGTTTGGTAGCGCATGATAAGCTCTCCCATAAGTCTCTTGATATTTCTTCCTCCCTTGGGAGGGAAATGCTTTGAGCCGAGCATTGCTACATTCTGGCCTTTGACTCTGTATCTTCCTTCATTCTTAGCATTTGTGAGTGTATGGAGGGTGACCATTTTATGCAGCGTCAGTATAAATGCGTGTGTTAATGCTCCTGTGTATTTTTCAATAAATTCATACGCTCTGACCGTGTTCTCAATCTCATAGACTTCTCGCAGAGCGTGTGCTTTAGGGATAATTCCTCTCTTAAGGATTAGTTCTGTTTCCTTGAGGGTAATAGTGTTTCCTTCAGCTGCATTAGTGTTATATGTATAGCTGATAAGAAACGACTCTCTTACTTTTCGTAGAATATCCTCATCTGTAAGCTTTATCTTCTGATGGTAATTCTGCTGCAGCCGCTCCAGTTTTTCAAGCTGGGAGGGGGGTAGCAGACGTTTTGAGAAGCTCTGCTGGATGACGAATCTTTCCTTTAGACTTTCCTCAATTACTGATACCTTTCCCTTAAGAATATCTCCTTTTCTCCTTATTTTTTCTTGAAGCTCCTTCGTTGATAGGTTTACACCCAAAAATACCCTTATCTTCTTAAAACCAACTTCACTACGCACAGTATGTGCCAGATAGTAGTACTTTCTTCCCCCTCGTTTCTGTATCTCGGTGTACGTCATAAGAATCTATATGTCCACATAATATTTAAATCTTTTGGTGGACATCTTATTCACGATCCCCCATACTTCTCCCCAACCAGTCTGTACGCCTCCCTAAAGGGGAGGTCACCCTTGACCAACTTGTACGCCTCTTCTGTGGCATAGAGTTCAGGCGTCATTGCTTTCTTGCACTTTTCCACATTCACCGTCATTCCAGAAACCACAGGCGTCATGATAGAAAGCGTAAACTTAGTAATCTCAAATGCGTTCATCAACGGCTCTTTAGTCAATTGCATATCCCTATTATATCCTGACATCAGATTGCCAACGATTCCCTTGATCTTCATCTCCTCACCCACAACAACATGATACTTTGCCCGCGCCAGTTCCAAAACATCCGGATTCTTCTTCTGCGGCATGATGGAGCTGCCGGTGCAGAACTCTACAGGCAAACTTACAAAGCCAAACTCCTGCATGGAGAACAGCATCAAATCAGTTGCAAGATGGTTCATGTCAAGCATAATCTGGGTCAGAAGGGATGCAATAGTCATTTCAAATTTCCCTCTGCTCATCTGCGCATGAAGGGGATTTTCCATCACACGAGAAAAGCCCATCTCTTTTGCTGTCATTTTCTTATCCACAGCAAAGACAGGCACGCCAAACGAAGCTGCGCTTCCCAATGGATTCTGGTCAATCATTTTAGCAACTGCATTCAGAAACAGTACATCATCTGCTGCTGCATGCACAAACGAGCCAAGCCATACCCCAACAGTCGTTGGCATCGCCTTCTGCATGTGCGTGTATCCTGGTAGTGGAACAGTGCTATTTTTGGTTGCAGTTTCCCCAAGCTGCTTTTGGAAATCACAAAGCAGCTTTTTAGTGTCAGAGAGCGCTTCCTTTTCATAGAGCCGCAAGGCAGTCAGTACCTGGTCATTTCGTGAGCGGCAGGTATGAATCTTCTTCCCTACCTCACCATATTTCTTTGTCAGAAAGTTCTCAATAGCAGTGTGGCAGTCCTCGTCCTCAGGCAAAATGGCAAACTTTCCTTTTGCGGAAAGTTCAAGAATCTCTTGCAGGCCAGCCTCTGTTTTCCTAAGCTCTTCCTTACTCAAGACACCCATTTTTTTGAGCATCCGCGCATGGGCAATGGAAGCACGGCAATCGTGCTTCACCAAATGTTTATCTAACTCATAATCATTCCCCACCGTAAACTGCTCCACTGCTTTATCCACAGAAACGCCTTTGTCCCAAAGTTTCATGCGTTAATACCCCACTTCCTATTTTTCTTAGTCATGATTGCGTTGTGTGCCATGAGCCGTACAGCGTTTATCTTAATAAATCCTTCTGAATCCTTCTGGTTGAATCCGCCTGCAATGTCCATGCTTGACAGCTCCTTATCATAGAGGGATGTTGAGGACTCCCGTGCAATTGCCATAACATTCCCTTTGTAGAGTCGAAGCGTCACCACACCATCAATCAACTCCTGACTCTTGCCTATCGCTGCCATCAAAAAATCCATTTCCGGTGAAAACCAAAAGCCGTAATAAATAAGCTCTGAAACTTTAGCAGAGAGCATATCTCGCAGTCTCATCACTTCCCTGTCCATGGCGATGCCCTCAATATCCCTATGTGCAGTATGGAGGATGGTGCCACCTGGTGTTTCATAAACCCCTCTGGACTTAATACCTACAAACCTGTTCTCCACCATGTCCATTCTCCCTATACCATGCTCTGCACCAAGTTTGTTTAAGTATACAAACAGTTCAAGCGGATTTTGTTTGATAGTACCATCATCGAGGTTCTCCACTTTCACAGGAATGCCATCCTTGAAGATGAGTTTAATCTTTGCAGGAACATCTGGAGCCTTCTCAGGTGCTGTCGTCCTTGAATAAATCTCCTCCGTCGCTTCCCGTGTTGGATCTTCAAGGATGCCTGCCTCATGGCTGATGTGTAGCAGGTTTTCATCCTCGCTGTACGGTTTGGATGCAGTTGCCTTTACTTCAATATCATACTCCTTTGCATACGCAATCATATCCGGCCTGCCCTTAAACTGGGAAAGGAATTCAGGCATTTTCCAAGGTGCAATAACCTGTATCTTGGGGTTAAGCGCATAATAAGAGAGCTCAAAACGTACCTGATCATTGCCTTTCCCTGTTGCACCGTGCGCCACATACTGCGCTCCTTCTTTTTTTGCAACCTCCATCTGTTTCTTGGCGATAAGTGGCCGTGCCAAGGATGTTCCGAGAAGATACCTTCCCTCATAGATGGCATTTGCTGAAAACGCAGGAAAGATATAATCCGTGACAAATTCGTTCTTTGCATCTACAACATAGACCTTTGTTGCACCAGTCTTGATGGCTTTCTGCTCAACAGCCTTGAGGTCTTCCTGCTGCCCGATGTCAGCAACAAATGCAATGACTTCATACCCTTTGTTTACCAACCATTTGAGGATTACTGATGTATCAAGTCCACCACTGTACGCAAGCACAACTTTTTCTTTCATAAAAATCACCAGGCATAAGCATTAGCCTCTTATTATTAAAGCTATTGGCATTGTATTAACTAAGATACTTTAATATAGTAGTTCTTCTTTTCTCTTGGTTGACAGAGGTGTATCAACCATGGCGAGACCAAAAGGAAAAATAAAAGTTGTTTGTCAGAACAAGTCCTGTGAACTTTTCCGGAA
>JACRKK010000037.1 GCA_016219795.1 Candidatus Woesearchaeota archaeon
AACTAGCGAGAGCACTATAAAAAAAGAGCATAATAAGGAAAATGAGTGAAAGTCAAAGAAGATAACAACCATTTCTATTGCAGATTTCTAGACGAAAAGGTATTTTTTTTCAAAAAATAGGGTTATTCCAAGTTCTCTATCCTAATATCAATACATGCCCGGTACGCACCTGGGGCGTACTGGCCGCAGAGGGTGCTGTGGATTATGGAATATTGTTGCTTCTTTTCTTTCATTATCGCATCAATGCGGGCAATGCTTTCATCGGGAAAGTTTTTCTGCTCCACAAAATCATAGAGGTGAATAATGGTGCCGGGGTGAACCACAATAAGCGTTGTTGCAAGAAAATCTGAAGCGCTTTTGGGCAGCGGCATGATGATGCGGTCAAATGTTTCGTGAAGTGAGGGGATAACTTTGCAAACATCACCACAAAAAATGGTGATGTTTTCTGTTTTATTGAGCAAAACGTTCCGTCCTGCATAGGTGTGTGCAGCAGGATTTATTTCAATACCAACAATGTGCTTGGGTTTGGCGTTTTTTGCAATAACAGCCGGATAAACACCACAGCCGGAAAACATAACCAGCACCGATTCATTTGGCAGCACAAGTTCGGCAATTCTCTTTCTCTCTGTGCTGAGACGGGGGGAGAAATAAACTTTTTCTGGATGCAGGAGAAGCTGTACGCCATTTTCTCTGTAGAGTGTCTCTTTTCTTCTTCGTCCTGCAATTATTTTCATTTTTGGTAGACGGAAAATGCCAGAGAACTTTCTGGTTTTCTTCAGGACTGTTTTAATGTGCTTGAAACGTTTAAGAATCCGTTCTCCGATTACCTTCTCTTTTTTTTCAAGTTCTGAGGGAAATTCTGCAAAAATGAGGAGTTCTCCCAAAACATCAAATGCATTAGGCATGAGTTCTAACTCTTTTTCAGTAAGGGTATCTGCAAGAATGTCTTTCATTCTGTTGCTCAAAAGAAATCACCCAAACCTTTTTGTACCTGCTGCTTTGCAAATATCTGCAAGAGATTTAACGTCTCTTCCACCCGTGCCCGAGAAAAATCATGTTTTGTACAGAGGAGGTTTGTCACGATTTCAACATTTGGCTGCTCCCAATAAAAGGCAACATCCGTTGTAGTGGGAATCTCTTTGAAAGTGTTGAAGACTTCCTGCCAGATTATAGGAAAATATTGAGACCAACCCACTTCAGTAAACATCGCTTCAAAGTCGGTCTGGTGTTTTTTTACTAGTTTAAGTGCGTTCTTGGGTCCAATACCTTTGATTCCACCTACATTGTAATCTGTACCCACAAGCATGGCCATAGCAATAAGTTGGTCATGTGTTATGCCTAGCTGCTCTAAGGTGGTGTTCAACTCAAGCAGCTCGGGAGAAACGGTAGTATATTGGAGTGTATTCGCTTGTTTACGTTTTCCACTGATAGAGAGGTTTCTGATGATCCTTGGTGCACCAAAAAGCAATGAGTCTGTATCTTGGCTGACTACAGCATATGCCTTACCTGATTTGACTAAGCTTGCTGCTTCTGCTTCTCCTTCAGAGGGCGCATTTACCACCGGAACGCCCAGACCAAAAAGAAGTGCCTTTGCTTCATCGATCATTTCCGGAGTGAGTCTGCTTGTGCGTGGCGCATATTTCTTCATGGCGTCTACATCCTCGTGCGCCTGCGCATCCCGGAGCCTTAATTCTGCTTCCTGTTTTATCATTTTTCTGCGTTCTCTTTCCTGCTGTTTTAGTGCGGGTGCCTGACCGTCAAAGACAAAAACCAGTTTCAGGTTCTTAGCAAGAAGTGCAGTTGTCCTATTGAAGAGGCCCTGCAGGTGGCTGGTGACGTTACCTGACGAATCTGTCAGGGGGGAACCATCACGCATTCGAATACTGGTGAGGAACTGGTAAAGCATGTTAAATGCGTCAACAACCACAATTTTTCCAGCAAGGTCTTCTATCCTGATTTCCTTTGGTTTGAGGAGTTCTGTTATCTGGACACCCATGTTATATGAGCCTCACAACCATGCTATGCTTAAATTCGTTCTCAACCATATCCTTCGCTTTTTTGGAGAGTTCTCCATCTACCAGAAGTAATGCGGGGAGTTTTTTATGCTGGGCCCGAATGTAGGAGGCATTTAAATCTGCATCGCTGACGCGTGTTTTTTGGAGAATCCGACAATAGAAAATGAGGTGGCCAACGGCACTTGGTACCTGGGCAATTGCCTCGATGTCGTTGCCTTTTTTGTTTGCTTGGATGTTCTCAAGGATAATCTCTTTATGGTCAAAGAATTTTTTGGCCTGTTTGTAGAGTTTGCTGTCCGGTTCCTGTTTTGGGATAATAAAGGACGGAGTTTCTGTTTTTGTATCCAGCTCCCTTTTTTCCTGTTTTTTCTCTGTTGGTTTTTCTTCAATTTTAGGTTCCAGTAATGCTAGTGTTTCTTGTACTACTGGTTTTGGTGACGGTTGAGATTTTGGAGAAGGAGGTGTTGTTGCTGATGGGGGCGGGAGGGATTGTTTTTGTTCTGGAACAGGTTGTGGTGGTTCTGGTTGCGATTGGGGTGCTTTGGGTAATTCCGTTTGTTGCTGCTGTGGTGATTCTAGTTTTGGTTTGCCGACCATAGAACGGATAATGCGCTCTGCGTCTTCTGTAGACAGAAGGTACCATTTCCAGAAGAGTTCTTGTTGTTGTTCGCTGATGTTAACGCGTAGGGGGACAGCAAAATCCTTGATGTTTGTCAGGCTAACCCGAACTAATGGTGTCTGATCGATATCACGCAGTACTTTTTTCTCCTTCAGAAGGTCATAGGTGCGCTTGTCTTTTTCATTCAGAAATTTGGCAAAATCCTGCAAGCGATATGTGTGCTCTTTGAGGTAATAGAGGGGGCTGCCTCCCATCTTCATGTTGGAAATCTGCAATAGGCCTTTGCTTATCATATCTGAGAAAATGGCACCTATAAAAATAGTGTTCATACCTGTTTCTTTGGTAAGATCGACAGGAACTACTGGACCTTTTGTCTTGATGAGTTGCAGAAATTTTGCTTGGTCTACCATCGTTGATGGGCAGATTAAATCTTTTATATAGTTTGTGTTGTTACGGCCGCGTCCAGGCTATTTGGTAATAGGTGACGTCGTTTTCTTCGTCCACCACACCGATCAAAAGGCGCTTTCGGGTGGAATGTGCAACACGGTTTTTCGCAGAAAAATCGTGCCAGGTCATGGTTGCTCCCTCGTGGACTGGATAAAGTACCCATTTAGCGTGGTCCTCTCCAGGTTTTACACCCCGGTCATAGACACGGAAGTCTGCACCAAATTTAAGTGCAGTTTTGACAATATAGCCACGGTTGCGCATATCACGATATACGCAGTATTTTACCCAGAGGTTCTGTTCTTTTTTCTGTATTCTTTTGAGTAGGGCTTCATATGATATCCTTCTGCCCAAACTGCTTTTGAGGGTAATCTTTTTTTTCTCCACAAGGTAGAGGGCCTCTATAAGTGATATCTGTAACTTGTCTTCTACCCACTCCCCAAAACGGCTCTTGTTGTACAGGTCAAGAGATGGATCTGACTTATCAATAAGAACACGCTCGCCAATCTGCACCCCATTAATATCTGGATTCTTTGTTTTCTTTTCCTCAGATTCTTCGGCCATGGCTCATTTAAATAAGGGCATGGTTAAAAAGGTTTTGGGTCCATAAGCGCAAGCCTTAAAAGACAGCTTGATTTCTTGTTCTGCATGGAACTCATTTTTTTGGGCACGTCCTGCATGGTGCCCACTAAGGATAGGAATCATAGTGCTGTTTTGCTTACATTCAAAGGAGAGGGTATTCTCTTTGATTGCGGAGAAGGAACACAGCGACAACTTAAGATAGCTGATATCCCCCACACACGGATTCGTAAGATCCTTATTACTCATTGGCACGGGGATCATGTCTTGGGTTTGCCTGGGTTAATTCAAACGTTGGAGGCGTCTAATTACGAGCGGGTGCTGGAAGTTTTTGGGCCACCCGGAACAAAAAAGCATATGGAACATATGTTCAAGGCGTTCCGTCTTGATAACCGCATCTCTATCAACATCACGGAGGTTGAAGGAGGTATCTTCTGCAATACTGAAGAATATAGCATTACTGCCTTGCCGCTTGAACATTCTGTCCCCATTGTTGGTTTCCGATTTCAGGAGAAAGATCGAAGAAGGATGAACCTTACTTTTCTTAAGAAAACAGGTGTCCCTGAAGGGCCGCATCTGGGAAAACTACAGGAAGGTAAAGACATCCTCTGGAAGGGGAAGAAAATTGCCGTTGAGGATGCCACCTACATTGTGCCGGGAAAGAGTATAGCTTATATTGTAGATACTGTCCCTTGTAAAAATGCAGTTGATCTTGCCAAAGAGACGGACCTTCTTATTGCGGAGGCAACCTATACTGGTGAAATGGAGCTTAAGGCAGAAGAATATAAGCACTTGACTGCAAAAGATGCTGCCCTGCTTGCAAACAATGCCCATGCCAAGAAATTGGTGTTGACGCATTTTAGCCAGCGGTATAGAGATACAGCTGAATTATTAGAAAACGCCAAGACATATTTCAGCAACGTGGCGTGTGCACAAGATTTTATGAAGCTAAAGATCTAGACATGTCTCTTAAATCCAAAGGTATTAGCGCAGAGCGCGAACTGATTAAAATGTTCTGGGAGACTGGACACTGGGCTGCACATCGGGTTGCTGGTAGCGGCTCTTCTCAATATCCAAGCCCGGACGTTATTGCCGGTAACGCTCTGCGGAAACTTGCAGTAGAGTGTAAGTCTTCAAGGGACGGATATGTATCACTAGAAAGAGAAGATGTACAACAATTAGCTGATTTTGCAAGAGTGTTTGGTGCGGAGGCCTGGATTGCGCTACGGGTAAGGGGTGGGCAATGGTATTTTTTGATGTTAGAAGACCTCAAGGATACGGGTAAACATTGGGCGATTTCTGAAGAACTTGCTAAGAGAAAAGGGCTAGTGTTTGGTGAATTAATAGAACGAGACTAAATCTAGCGAAACATATATATAGGGGGATAGTTAAAAAAGGGCTAAAGGGGGGAGGAAGTATCATGAGAGTAACACCAAAGCAGATAGAGGACGTTATAAGCACCGTGGCAGGTAAGGATGTAGTTCCACTGGCAAAACTGCTGAAAGGTAAACAAAATGTTTCTGAGTTCAAAATTGCAGAAGATCTCAAAAAAGATATCAATGAAACACGCAATATGTTGTACCGGCTATACCATGCCAACCTTGTCTCATTTACGAGGAAAAAGGACAGGCAGAAAGGATGGTATGTATACTATTGGACATTCCGGCAAAACGATATAAGTCATCTTGCAAGGATGTTAAAGGAAGAACGGCTTGAAAAGCTTAAAGAGCGTGTCGTTAGAGAATCCACAAACCACTATTTCAGCTGCACCGGAGGTTGTATCCGTTTGGATTTTGACCAATCTACCGAATTTCAGTTCAAATGCCCCGAATGTGGCAACCTCTTAACACATGAGGATAACGCTGAGAAAGTTGAGCATCTAGATAGAGAGATTGCCCTTCTTGAAGAAGCACTAAAAGTGTAAGAAAAAGTATTATTTGCGTTTCTTAGCTACTGCCCGCTCTATTTTTAATTCTTCGCGAAGCAAGTGGTTTACCATGCGCTCAATATGTTCTTCTATGCGTTCGACCTTTCTGTCCATAAGGACAAGGACGCGTAAACTGTACACAATAGCAGCAAGGGTGCCAATAATAACTGCAAGAACAACAACTAATAACTGGTCGGTAACCATAGGTAAAACCTCCTCTTTTTTAAAACCCTATGTATTTGTAGTATAAAAAGCTTTCCTTTTGGGGTACTTGTATTAACTTCAAAGTAACAAAAACCGAAATGTTTAAATAGGGGGTTTACTTCTCTACCCTCATGATTGTCAAAGAAGGGTTTATTAGAAAGCTTAAGGGATTTGGGCTGAATAGTTATGAGGCAAAGATTTGGGCTGCTTTGTTGTCTCGTGGTGTTTCTAGTGCCGGGGAGTTAAGCGACATTGCCAATGTCCCTCGCTCAAGGAGCTATGACGTTCTCGAAAGTCTTGAAAAAAAAGGTTTTGTCATGATGAAACCTGGAAAACCACTAAAATATGTAGCATTGGCGCCATCCGAGGTTTTGGAACGGGTCAAAAAGAAGGTCCAGGAAGAGGCAATAGAACAAGAAGGTATGTTGAACGAACTTAAAGGGAGTGGGTTACTTAAGGAACTAAATCTGCTCCATAAACAAGGCGTAGAACTCCTAGAACCTTCAGATATGACAGGAAGTGTTCGGGGAAGGACTAACCTTGATAACCATATGGAAATGATGATTAATGGTGCTGAACATTCGCTTGCACTTATGACTACAAGTCAAGAGATAACACGGTTTGCTGATGTTTTAATAAATGCTTTCCAGAAAGCTAAGAGGAAAGGTGTTTCTATAAGAATTTGTGCCCCCCTTACCCCAGAATCCGCTCCAGCAATGAAACGCCTGACCGCATGCTGTGATGTCAGGCCACTAAAAGAAGTTACGGCTAGGATGTGCATTGTTGATGGTGAGGAAATCGTATTTATGCTGCTTGATGATAAGGATGTACACCAGAGTTATGATACTGGAGTGTGGGTCAACACTGGTTTTTTTGCGTCTACTCTACTGCAGATGTTTGACATTGCTTGGGAAAAGGCACAGCCGCTTCTTGCTGCCCGATAATCACCCAAACCATTTTCCAAGCCCCTCCTGCCGTTCAGATTCTTTACCGAACATACCCTCTATTCTCCGTTTGATTAGGTCGAGGTTCTGTCGGACATAGGTGGGCACTGGGTATTTATGGGCAAGACTAATGCTAGGTTCAAGATATTTGACGATGCTTCCTTCAGAGACGGTAAACAAAAGCTTTCCTCCACATTTGGTGCATTTGCCGACGAGGGGAGGTCGCCTGAACTTTTCATTACACTTTACACAGCGGAACTGTTGGGTAGAAAATTTCCTAAGATTTCCTCGTATATCTTTGATAAAATGTTTCTGGAGGACTGCAGATGCCACTTCACCTACATCTACTGCCCGAATCTTTTCTGCAAGTTCCATCTGGCCTTTTAACTTATCTTCCATTGTGGGGAGGGTTTTATAAGCAGAGCTCCTAACACCAATATTTATATCGGAAACGGGATGGGTGAATCCCATCCCCCTATACTGTTCTGGGGTCCCAAGGACAGTACGGATTTGTTTGATCGGTGTATCCCCTGCAGGTTTGTATATAAGTCCCGCTTCATAAAAGTCAAGAGAATACTTCCAGGCAATGTCAACGCCGTGGGCCTGGTCATCAACCTCAGAGGGTATTATCTTTGCGGTGAGGACAAGTGGGCTGTCCATTGTTCTGCTACCCCGCTTATTGGGGAGAAATCTTCTGGAAAAATTGAGAAGCGTTTCCATAAGAAGCATAACACAGTTCTCGTCTCCATCACAGTCACGTCGAAGAGCTGCGTGAAATAGGGGGTGTGCGTAACACCCTGCGGTTTTTGAGAATCCGATGATCCTACCCACAGTACCTGCAGAAATATGGGGAGCAAGACCAACCACGAGATGTCCGATAAGGTCTTCTCGAGACGAAATGTTGTAATAGGGTTCTTGTTTATAGAGGGAAATAAAGAGATCATCTACAAATGCTGCAACACGCATAAGGACATTATCTGCTTGTTCTTCGTTGGCATCTGGGTTTGATGGAAGGATGAGGTCTTGGGGAAATAGTTCGAGGACTTGATCGTCAGAAGTTAGTGGTTGGGCGTAAATATCGTATTCGTATCCTAGTGTTTTTAGTTTTTCTAGGGTTGTCCCTATTTCTTTAGGTTTAAAATGAGTGAGTGGTAACTCTGACATATCATAGCGCGTGGTCCCATCTTTGTTCACATACACATCGTGTTTTGCACGTAATATCCCTTTGATGATGTTTTCAGGGACGTGGTCTTTGTTTGATGTCCCTTTAACACCCTTGATGAGATCTGGGAATGTTTCCATACCCAGCTGTTTGAGTGCACTATCAAAATAATATGCAATATTGATAGTCTTTGTTGTGTAGCCTTGATTTTCTCCATGGCGCTCACAAATAGGTTTTTCCATGATCATGTTGCATTGTCTGCAGAAGAAGAGGTGAGTGGTTTTCTTATTACAGGTCTCGCATACACTATAAACCGTCTCACGATTACAAGACATACACTTAAAGAGACAAAATTCAGCTTTTACTTTTTGTTCACCAAAGGTGGATTGGAAACTTCTCAGGCGACCACCCTCTTCCCCTACCGGGAACAAGACATGCGGTGAACCTGTAAGCTTCCGCATTTTTGCCTTTTCCGGTCTACCCATCCTTGCACCGATAAACGAACCGGCAGTGTCTCTAAGGATTACAGAAGAAATGAGATTGATATATTCTAACGTAGATTCTGTGTCCGGGGGGGGTGTTTTCTCCGGGGCACAGGAGTACTTGTTAAAAATTAGATCAAGAGATTGAGCTTCATTCTGGGAAAGAACAACAAATTCGTTGGCAGAAAGGGTGTAGGGGGCACCTATTGTTTCGAGTACTGATATCACTATTGGTTTTGCAGGAAGGATTATTTTCTTTAGATTTTCGCCGTTTTGTTCTCTGGTTGCTGATGTAAGGATGGGTAGAAATTCTTTGAGTTGGTTGATAGTAATTAATTTCCAGTAGTGTGTATAAGCGGGGTGTAGTGGGATGCCGAGGAGGTGGGAGAGTGTTGCTGCCTGTCGCACAGAGGGGGTTGTCTGGAGGGGGGTTGTAAGAAAAGAGTGAATAAGTTCCCGGGGGATCTCGGCCTTCTCAGAAGTACTCTTCTCGTCGAGTTTACCAAAAGTTACGATGATAGCTTTCTCAAGTTCCAACGCCCACCACTCTTCACAATAACCTGCAGGGATGAGGGGGTGATTGTTCTCTGAGAAATCCCCATAGTTCACTAATAAATCTCCAAGAAAAATAATCTCTTGGATATCCTCAAGATATTGACGTGCCTGGCTTGCATACTGAAGATGGATTACTGAGCCGTTTTTAAGTTTAACGAGTGGCCCTAGAATGGAATCAACAGGAGTTATGGCTGCTGCTTTACCTGGTCGTTCTACCTTAAGCTGGGTGCCGGTTGCAATAAATCCGTTAAGAATAATCTGTGTTGCAGGATGCATGCCCATCGCCGAAAACCCCGTAGTCCTTGATCTACCATATCTTAAGCGAAAGCCCCCGGGTTGGGAAGGCATACATAACACAGGCCTCCCGGCAACAAGGTCTGTAAGATAAGTATAATTTTTACTTACGCGATGAGAGATCTTTTCGGTCGTTTGTTTCCTCGCCTTAATTTTTTTTTGCAGTTCCAGAAAACCTTCAAGAAACCCCCATTCCAATCCGATAGATGGCCCCCATTTGGAAAGTCGTTTCCATAATTTTGGTGATTTTTGTGCTAGCCCCTCTGCAAGAACGAGACATACACCTCCCCGGATTCTGTTTGTCTCAACACGTTGTAGGTCTTTGTGGTTGGATACGTCTATCTGCTCTGTTGGGTCTCCATTAATTTCAACAGGGACGTGTCTTGCAAGATATTCAATTTCATCCCTGCTGGGAAAATATTGGAGGTTGGTGACCCGCTCATGGTAATCCTGGACTTCTGTAACATACCGCAGAACCTCTTCATCTGAGGGGTCATAGGGGGCGTAGCCCATAACCACACGAAGATAGTCTGAAAGAATAACAGATGTTGCTGCAGCAGTCCCCCCTGCACCCCTGATGGGTCCGGCATAAAATATTGAAAAATATTCTTTACCATCCCTGCGTGGTTTGATACGCAGCTCTATGAATCCTTCAAGGGGTGCTGAGACTATACCGCCCGTGAGGTAAGCAAACCCTACACGAATTCCGGTCTCCATTGCTTTTATTTTGTTGGTAAAGGGGATAAATCTGTTTTTAGCAACCTCCTCTGCAATCTTGAACCCCACCCGCCAGTCTTGTGCACCAAACTCTTGCTCAAGTTCCTGGATTCGTTGGGGAAGGTTTGTTCCCCTTATTTCAGGAACTGCTGCAGAAATGAGGCCCTCTACCCGTTCTGCCATGTTTGTGGCAAGGGGCACATCAACAAAATCTTCAGGATCGTATCCTTTTTTGCGTGCTTTGGCTGCAAGCGCGTAAGCACCCTCTACTTGCGCGTGAAGATCTGTAAAATACCGTTCCATAAGTTTAGTGGAGGATATCAAAAGTTAAGCACCTTTATTTTTCTTGTTTGGAGATTAACAACAGGGACACGACACGGTTCAGGTTTGTGTCCTACTCGCTCTTGAAATTTTGTAGTGGACTGCCAACAACTACCGCAAATAAGGGTAACATTCCGATACTGTGAAACGGAGGTTTTATGGATGTGCCCGGTAACAAGAAAATCAGGGATCTTATCTATCACGAGAGGATCGTGAGTGGTATAGGGCATATATTGTGTAGAAGTATAGGTGGGGGCCAGGTGTCGTCTGCGAAGGAGGAATTTCATAATCAAGTCTGCCCGATCATAACCTCCACCATTACGTATGCTGTCGTTGTTTGCAACGTAATAATCAAAACTATACCCATGATACATTAGAATATCAAAACCCGGAAATGTTTCGTCTGCATAGACCGTGATATGTGCAGGATTAGGGACCAGTTTTGCGTTTGGGAGATCCCAAAGGGATTTTGCAATGTCTTTATACAGGGGGGGTTGTGGTTCTGCGATGCGAACAGCATCATGGTTCCCGGGGCAGATAATAAGAGGAATATGTTTGGGGATTTGGGAGAGGAGTTCTGCACACCGCTCGTATTGTGCAGTAATATCTTTAATTGATAATTCGTTGTCTTGTTCAGGGTACACCCCCACACCATCAACAAGGTCACCAATAATAAAAATACACCCTATTTTTTTTGCAATAATTTGTTGTTCTTCTGTCCCTAAGTCGCCATTTATCCATTTAATAAACCGAAGGAAGGGTTTTTCAAGAAAGTAGAGAGAACCAACATGAAGGTCTGAAAGGAATGCAATATAGGATTCAGTGGGGTATTTTTTGAGCTCTTTATGAAGGGGGACTTCAGGGAGGAGGATCTCTGATGCAAATAAAACACCGTTGCTTGCTGTACCTACAACACCAATGATTTCATCAACCATGGTGTCTTTTGCAATCTCAAACAATTCTTTTTTATCTTTATTGACGAGGACGCTGATTTTTCCGGTTGGGTCTTCTAATGAAAGGTATATGTTTTTGTTTTTTGTTTGTTGGATGGATGAGACCATCCCAATCAACGAGGTGGTTTCTCTATCTTTCTTAGATACTGCACGGGCGATTGAGGTAAGGTGTTGTAGTTCTGTGCGGTTTCGTAATATTTTTTCCATTGAGCGGTAGCGTACCACAAAATAATCTACAAAGTCTTGTACTTCTTTTTTCCCGGGTTCTTCTTTGAAGGGGGTTTGACATGTAATGGTTAGGGGTGGTTTGGTCGCGGCAGGTTGGTGTTTTTCTAAAAGAGCTGATAGAATCTCTCCTTTACCTGCTTCTGTTGCAAAAAGTTCTGGACCGGCCAAGATATTCTTCTCCAGACAATATCGTATAATCTCTTTCTTATCTTCAATCGTGAGCATAATTCCTCCAAGTTAGGGGTTTTATAACCCTAACAGCTCTTTCATATTGCGCTTAATCGACTGCTCCACTTGACCTGTATACGGGAGATAAATCTCCCGCGTCCGTCCATATCTACCCTTGGAAATTATTTTAGCATTGATCAGGCCTAACATATCAAGTTCTGCAATGATATCTGAAACTCTCCGCTGGGTGAGTGGCCGTAAGCCGATATCCGGACAAATCTTTTTGTAGACATCGTAGGCCTCTCCCGTAAAGAAAGCACTGCCCCCTTCTTTGTGGACAGAGAGGATGGCATACAGAATGGCTTGGCTTTGCTTGGGTTGTGATTTTATGGCTTCTCCAAGCCTGTCGCGCTCAATTTTTTCTTCTGCTTCATCGAGGTGAAGTATCTCAACGAGGGTTGCATTCTTGCGTTCTGCAAGTTCTCCCGCAACCCGCAACAACTCAAGCGCGCGTCGTGCGTCTCCGTGTTCTCTTGCGGCATATGCTGCACATTTCTCAATAACTCCGGGCCCAATAACTCCTGGTTTGAACGCGGCCTGCACCCGTTCCTTGAGAATGTTCTGCAGTTCAAGGGCGTTGTAGGGTGGGAAGATAAGCTCCTCTTCACTTAAAGATGATTTTACGCGGGGGTCAAGGTTATCGGCAAAAACAAGGTCGTTTGAGATACCAATGAGGGTTATTCTGGATTGCTGGAGTTCTGTGTTAATGCGCGTAAGATTATATAGGATGCCGTCTCCTATTTTTTTTACGAGGTGGTCGATTTCATCAAGAACGAGGAGGAGTATTGTTTTTTGCTCATCAAGGACCTTGTAGAATGCCCGGTATATTTCATCAGTGGGTAAGCCGGTGGCGGGTAATTTTCTACCAAATTCTTGTACTAATTGAGCAATGAGTCGATATTCGGTGTCTGCGACGCGTTTCAGTTTGCAATTAATATAAATTGTTTTGAGAGGGGTGTCTCGCTTTTGTGCTACGCTACTTATTTGAGAGAGGGTGTATTTCATACTAACGGTCTTACCTGTTCCGGTTTTACCATAGATAAACAGGTTTGATGGTTTCTCCATGCGGAGTGCGGGTGCAAGGATATTTGCAATATACTCTATTTGTTCATCGCGATGGAGGATGTGTTCAGGAGTATGTGTGGCTTGTAAAAACTCCTTATTTCTGAAAAGGGGCTCTTTATGAAGATATTTCTCAAAAAATGCACCAAGTCCTGGTTGCGTCATTTTTTTTCCAGAGGAAATAATAATATATAAAGGTTACTCTTTTTTAAAAAGTAACACCCCTTAATTTCCTGTGGAAACGTTTTATGTGAAAACATATTAATGAAATAGGAGGATAAGATACAAAAACCTATACTGGTGGGTTTGATGTAACTTACTTAATATAGGAAAATCCCAATCCTATTAGTTTTTCTTGTTTTTTTCGTCTAAGATGTAGAAAAAACATAATATAATATATAATTATTTTCTATATAGTAAAATATAAATATGTGTTTTTGTTTAAACCTTTTTTTTCTATATTAATCAGATATTTTCCGCACCATCCAGATGAAACAAAATTCCATAAGAACTGAAGTTCCATAAGAAACTAAGGGGTCAGTTGGGAAACAACAGACAAACGTAAGGTATATCTCTTATTATTTTTTTTTGGAAGTGTTAGTAACTGACTGATAGAAAGATTTTTATTCTTTGAGATATTTGGTGTGTGTATGGCACCAAAACTCATCTGCACAAGCTGCAACAGCAGCAATATCGTTATGAACGGACTTACTTCTGCCAAGAAGC
>JACRKK010000038.1 GCA_016219795.1 Candidatus Woesearchaeota archaeon
GTGGATACAGGTCTCTCCTGGTCATGGATACTCATCCTCATAGTCCTTGCAGTTGCCCTAATCGGTGGGAGCACTTATGCTATCCTCCGCTATTACAATAACCGCAACAGCAGCGGCAAAGGAGATGACGATTTCTTTGGACAAACAATAGAGAAGAAAAAAGCACAGGCATCTCCACCAGAACAACAATCTGCCCCACCAAATATTCAGATTCCTCCAAGACAACAGGCCCCCTTCATACAACAGCCCAGCGCACCAAACAAGCAAATTCCCATAGAACCACAGCCACGCTACGTTCCACCACCACAACAGCAGGTGCCAAAACCCCAAAAAAAATCCCCAAACAAAAGAAAAGCAGAAGCCATCGATGATTTAAGGAGTTTCGAAGAAGACAATAGCGAAGACGAGTTTAACGAGCTTGAAGACTCCTATAATAAGAGAAAGAAGTAAATTATTTAAACTATTGACTATTTCTGAGAGGAAATGGCAGGCGCAAGCTACAATTATAAGGAAGTTGAAGAGGAAGTGCTTACCTTTTGGAAAGACTCAAACGCCTATCCTGATCTCAAACAGAGGAGGTCAGAAGGCAAACCATTCTATTTCCTGGACGGGCCGCCCTACACCTCTGGCAAGGTCCATATCGGCACTGCCTGGAACAAATCCCTCAAAGACATGATCCTGCGCTATAAGCGTATGCGGGGGTTCAAGGTGTGGGATCGAGCTGGCTATGACATGCACGGCCTGCCGGTAGAGCATAAAGTAGAAGAGAAATTTGGCATCAAACATAAGGAAGAAATCCCAGTTTTCGGCGTGGAACGCTTTGTGACGGAATGCCGAAAGCTTGCGCTGGAGAACCTCCAGGTGATGAACACCGATTTCGAGCGCATGGGCATCTGGATGGACTTTGAGAACTGCTACAAATCAATCGAAACCACATTCATTGAAGGCGTTTGGTGGATGGTCAAAAAAGCCCATGAAAACAACCGGCTCTATGAAGGCGAGATGAGCCTCAGCTGGTGCGCCAACTGCGCAACTGCCCTGGCAAAACACGAACTGGAATACCAGAACATCAGAGACACTTCTATCTTCCTTAAGTTCCCGGTAGTGGGAACGCAGAACGAATTCCTTATTATCTGGACGACAACGCCCTGGACTATCCCATTTAACATGGGAGTCATGGTCAACCCTGAACTGGACTACGTCAAGGCAGACGTCGGTGGAGAGGTATGGGTCGTGGCAAAATCACTTGCCAATATCCTTATAGGTGGCATTGCCCAAAAACAATATACGATAAAAGAAGAGTTTAAGGGCGAATTCCTAAAGGGCGTCAAGTATCTGCCGCCGTTTGAAAGCATTCTCAAATCACATTACGATGCGTTCCGCGCAAAATCAGACAAAGTGCACTCGGTCGTGCTGTCTGAGGAGTTTGTGGATGCAAGCGCGGGTTCCGGCCTTGTGCATATGGCAACCGGTTGCGGCCCCGAGGATTTTGCCGTCGGGCGCAGAGAGCACATCCCACCGTTTAACAATCTGGATGAAGAAGGCCATTTTCCCAGTGATATGGGGCCATTTGCCGGCTTCATCGCAAAAAAAGATGACAAAAAATTTATCGAGGCACTGGAAAAGACCGGCTTTTTGATAGCAACCAATGATGTTGAACACGATTATGCGCACTGCTGGCGGTGCCACAAACCCATTATCTACAAGACGACCACCCAATGGTTCTTCAAAGTGGAAGACTTGAAGGAGAACATGAAGCAGCTCAACAATGAGGTGCTTTGGGTGCCTGATTGGGCAGGGGCGCGCCAATTCAACGCTTGGCTTGACCACCTGCGTGACAACGGCATCACCAGGCAACGCTACTGGGGAACACCAGTCCCTATATGGAAATGCGACTCCTGCAAAGAATTTGTGGTTATCGGCTCTGCAGATGAACTAAAGACGCTTGCCGGAAAAATTCCGGAAGACCTCCACAAGCCATGGATTGACAATGTTGAGATTCCCTGCGCCTGCGGCGGCAAAAAGAAACGCCTGCCAGACATTCTTGATGTATGGATAGATGCAGGCTCCGCATCATGGAACTGCTTAAATTATCCACGGGAAAAACAGCATTTCAACGAGTTCTTCCCTGCAGATTTCATCCTGGAAGGCAAAGACCAGATACGGGGATGGTTTAACCTCCTGATGGTTGCATCCATGGTGACGATGCAGCGGCCGTCATTTAAAGCAGTATACATGCACGGTTTTGTCCAGGATTCTTTGGGCAGGAAGATGTCAAAATCGCTTGGTAATTACATTGTTCCGGAGGAAGTCATCAGTAAATTTGGCGCAGACACCCTCCGCTATTATATGATCAGTGGCGCAAATCCTGCCATCGACCTTAACTACAATTTTGAGGACATGAAAATCAAATACAAGAACCTGGGTATCTTCTGGAACCTGCACCGCTTTGTGCTTGATTATGCCAAGAACAGCGGAACAAATCCAAAGGATATTGATCCGGCAACGGTTCGGCTCGGCACTGAGGAGAAATACATCCTTTCCAAGATGCATTCTACCATCGAGCAGGTCACTCAGAAATTTGAGGATTATGTGTTAAATGAGATACCGCTCATTTTAGAGGGCCTGATGCTTGAACTGTCCCGCGGATACTTGCAGATGGTACGCGAGAAATCAGCGACAGGTGATGAAACACAGAAACAGGCAGTGCTTTACACTGCCTACACGGTGTTCATGAACACGTTAAAGATGTTTTCCGTGGTGGCGCCGTTCATCACCGAGAAAATGTATATCAACTACAAGAATGCGTTTGACCTTGATGAAGCAAGCGTCCATCACCTGCTGTGGCCAGCCTATGACGAGAGCATGATTGATGAGAAACTTGAAGAGCAGATGCAGGCGGCGCAGGTTCTCATCCAGGGAGTTCTTGCACTGCGCGAACAGTGCCAAGAAGGCGTGCGATGGCCGCTCCAGAAGTTGATGATCATCACCGAAGATGCTGATGCAACCGCTGCAGTAGATGCGCTTTCAGATATCATCAAACAGCAGACTAATATCAAAGAGATAGTAATACAGGCAAAATTCCAGGATGCAATAGTCAATGCTAAAGTGAATTACACCACCCTTAGGGAATCATTTGGCAGCAATGTGGCAAAAATCATAGGAGCGCTGACGGAGAAGAGTCCTAAAGCAGTCTACAAACACATCATGGATGAAGGAAGTTATGCCCTCAAAGTGGATGGCAGCTCAGTCCAACTTGCCAAAGAGCATTTTACTGTGGAGATGGAAATTCCCAAGCAGTATGCGCATGCTGTATTCAGATATGGAGAGCTGTATCTTGACAAGACCAAGACCCCGGAATTGGAAGCAGAGGGCTATGTCCGTGAAGTGATGCGGAGGATACAGAACCTGCGAAAGACAGCAGGACTTGAAAAGCCAGACCGCATTGAGCTGCACCTTTCTGCAGATGAAGAGTTACGGAAGGCATTTGCTCTTGCAAAGAAGCTTATTTCTGAGAAAGTTGGTGCAACGAAAATGGATGTTGCAGAAAGCGCACCTACGCAACCGTATGACTGGAACAGCGAGGAGAAGATCAAGGCAAAGGTTGTGGGTATCTGGGCGCGTAAGGTTTAGATGCTCAAATTCCTTGTTAACAAATAAGGGCGTTAGAGGAGAGTTCTCACTAAAGAGGCATAAATCTTATAAAGGGAATTCCATTAGCCAGCCCTATGACTGTTGAGCATAGGAATGGAGACTATAAAGCAGGTATGCTGGCATTCCAGGGAATCGTACAGGGGATGGGGCATTATTTTGTAGAACAGTACGCCAAGGCACAGCCCCTTGAGAAAACAGCTGCAGAAAGTTTTAGAAAGACGTGTGTAAATGAGATTGGTGCAAGTATCTTCCCCGTCCTGGAAAAACAGAAAAATGCTCTCAGCTACGCTGTTGCAGGACTTTTGCAGAAACGCATAGAGACTATTGACTACACAACCGGTGATTCTGCTAATCTAAGCGCAAGCAGCCTTGATGATGTCCTGTTAGAAAATGATAGTGTACAGAAAGTGGTTGCAACTGCAAGAGATAAACAAAAGGTGTATACTATTCTTACTGAAGCATTCAATAAATCTTATACTGATCTTGTGCAGAAAAAGCAAGGGTCAGAGCGGCAGGCAGAAGTGTACCATCTCGCACAATACCTGAACGCCATAAAAATAATTGTAACAAATAAATATGCAATAACATCTCCTGCTGA
This sequence comes from Candidatus Woesearchaeota archaeon, assembly GCA_016219795.1. Classification (GTDB taxonomy): domain Archaea; phylum Nanobdellota; class Nanobdellia; order Woesearchaeales; family JACRKL01; genus JACRKK01. The sequence goes on from JACRKK010000038.1 coordinate 4,253, forward strand.
GTATGTCAGATCGCTAAAGGCGTCATCACCTGGAATAGAACGTTCACCTCAGTCTTCGGGAGGAAGTCCAGAAGAAAGATTTGGACTCCGTGAGTATCTTAGAGAACAACATCCTCCGGGAGGAAACAGATCATCAGGCACCTATGCACTGCCGACTACATCTCCACAAGAACCTGCTCCAGAAAACGGTAGAGCTGCAAGAGTAACATCATCTCACGAGAAACCAAGAAGTTCCAGAAAAAGCTCTCCCACTTTGGGTCCAGCAGTAGGATCCACAAAACCACATTCCCTTGATTTAGAAACAAGTGGGATCAAATATTTCCGAATATTTATGGGAGAAATTGCAGGAACGCTAACCGCTACCGGTTTTCCTGAGCAATACCGAGGCGTGAGCAATGTATTAGCAAAAAATCTCAAGGGGATTATTGAGGGAGAATTAAATGGCGATTCACATTATGACCGGAAACCACAAAGTCACCCAGAATCCATAACCTACGCCGTTTTTGATCTCCTCTCTCTAAGACTTGCTACGCTTAGTCCGCAAGGGAAAAGCAGTCCTGTTCCTCTGGAGATGGTTGGGTCTGCCATGGAGAAGTACCCCTACCAAAGTAAGGGTGGTGAAGGAGATATTAATAAGATTCTAACTGATGCGAGAGTGCCTCCAAAAATGAGAGACGCAGTCCTTCAGAGAATGGATGGAATAGAACGGCAAATGGTCCACAAAGCATTTAACGGGGCGTATGAGACATTCATTGCAAGACAGAACGATCCCGTAAAGTATGAGCGGGTGATTGCACTTGCTGCGTATCTCAACAAGAGAGGGAAAGAAATCAGCATCCCCACATTCTACCATAGTGTATCATGGGGAGAATGGCTAATAGGGCAGCTTCCTGAATGGATAACAAACAGATTTACAAATAAATAACTTGACTTAACGTCTCCAGGTCATCTGCTTCCAAAACAGCCATAACCCGAAGACGATAAGTATCACAGGCCAGATGGAAATGGTTTGCGGAATCCAGCCTTGGTTTCTGGCAAGCCAGAAGAGGCCAATCAGGATGAGAAACAATGGAAATCCAAACCCGCCTGTTCTGCGGTAGTATTGCGTGTACACGGTTTCTTTGGGTCGTTCTGTGGTCATGGTGTATTGCAACACCCACTTCTATAAAAAGATTGTTCTCGAAAATCTTCCGGAAAATGGGGGAAAAGACTTATTAAGGGGTTCTTCTTTTAAGAATGGATGAAAAAAATCGGCATTGTATTAACTAAGATACTTTAATATAGTAGTTCTTCTTTTCTCTTGGTTGACAGAGGTGTATCAACCATGGCGAGACCAAAAGGAAAAATAAAAGTTGTTTGTCAGAACAAGTCCTGTGAACTTTTTCGGAA
>JACRKK010000039.1 GCA_016219795.1 Candidatus Woesearchaeota archaeon
ATTCCAATTCTACTGGAATTTCATGAAACCTATCAACGAAAAACTGACACCAGCAATAATCGAAGGACAAGCAACCAAAGTCTGGACATGGGGAAATTTTATTCATACAAAATTAAAGTATCTTTAATAAGACACTACCGACAATTCTTTACAAACAGCACTTGCGGTAACACCTGCAAGTTATGTATGTCTAAATAATTTTGGCCCGGAAATCAACCCTTTGCAAGAATGGTTTGACTCCCAAACTCAATCAGGAAAAAACGGTAAAGCATTTGGCCTATTAACAGTTGAACATGAACGATACTTATCTCAGGACACCAGAGTCACCATATTTTCTTCTTCTTTTCCCTCAACCATCGAAACGAATAGAGGGGCTGAGAAATTCGAGATAATTACTCTGGAGCCATTTTTGACAAAAAAAGTGTTACCCACGAGATTAGCAGATTTTCCTAATGTAACAGAAGAGTGGAACCACATAACAAATTCGTCACCCAAATATCCCCTCACAAATGCTTCTGTATTTTATAGACCTACGGGTGAGATAACCAGAGAATATTTCCTTTGCAGCGTGAAGGATAACGATGAACCATACCCTGGTTTCTTTCCAAACGTATGCTGGATTGGTTGTAATGCTAAAAACACACCTCAAATTATGGACATTGCATCTCTTGGACCCAAGAGTGATGATCCAGATGTCAGGCCGTATTATATTTTCAGGGCACGGATAGGAAATGGTAATGTTCTTTCACCCGAAGTGCGTATACCCCCAACCTGGACGCGTCTTAGAAATAAACCAAACATCCCCCTCGATCCTCTTGATGACTATCATTACAGAAAAGCAGTCCAAGAGTATATGCAATCCTACCTCCCAATACCCCAAAGGATTCTGAAAGCGACTGTGTTACGATAGCCCTCAATAAGAAAGAGAGTGGGGTCTGGCACTCATTTATAAACATTTATAAATAGAAACCCACCCCTTTCTTTATAAACTAGTTTTGGCGGGTAACCGCAAGGGGGGATATTTATGGGAGAAAAAAGCATAACGGTAGTAAACATTGTGGTGAGCACGTCTCTTGAGCATGACATCCCGCTTGAGAAGATGGCAGCAACCTTAAGCAACACCGAGTATAATCCAGAGCAGTTTCCCGGACTTGTTATTCGCGTGAAAGAACCTAAAACCTCTGCACTGGTCTTTAGTTCCGGTAAGGTCGTATGCACGGGTGCAAAATCCATGGATAAGGTGGAAGAGTCCATCAAGAAAATCATCAAGAGCCTTGAAAAAATAGGTATTAAGATAAAAATAAAGCCAGTCATCAAGATCCAGAATATTGTCGCTTCCGGTTCTGTGGGTATGGATCTTAATCTAAATGTCCTTGCAATGAAACTTGGTAATGTGGAGTATGAGCCAGAACAGTTTCCGGGCCTGGTCTACAAACTGGATGAAGCAAAAGCAACTTTCCTACTCTTTAGCAACGGCAAAGTAGTTTGCACTGGCACCAAAAGTGAAGAAGAAGTGCACGCCGCACTTGACCTTTTGATCAAGAACCTTAAAAAGATCAAAGGATAAGATGGAAGCTGATCAGCTGATCAGGGTTTTTGGAGAATTTTTTGAGAAGGAATATCGCACCCAATTACTTGAAAAGCTGAGAAAAGGTGAACTGTTTCTTGTAGTAGACTGTGCTAAACTCATATCTCATAACCCGGAACTTATGGACGAACTAATTGAGAACCCTCAAGAAACCATTCGGGCAGCAGAGCTTTCTTTACAGGAATTTGATGCAGAACACGACATGAAAAAATTTCGTGTTCGCTTTGGTAATTTACCTAAGACCCAGGAGCTCATGATTCGTGATATCAGAAGCAAGCATCTGGGTAAACTTATTTTTTCTAAAGGAATCGTTCGACAAAAATCAGATGTCCGCCCCCAAGTTACCCATGCACGGTTTGAATGCCCAAGCTGTGGGACACTTATCAATGTCCTACAACTGGACGACAAGTTTAAAGAACCAACACGTTGCGGCTGTGGACGAAAAGGAAAATTCAGGCTTATCGGAAAGGAGCTGGTGGATGCCCAAAGCATGGTGCTTGAAGAAAGTCCAGAAGAACTCGAGGGTGGAGATCAGCCAAAACGCATACGTATCTTTCTCAAGGACGACTTAGTCAGCCCCATCACAGAAAAGAAAACCAACCCCGGAAGTAAGCTCAAGATAGTTGGCATCATCAAAGAAGTTCCCATTGCGCTTCAGTCAGGTGGGCAGTCCACCCGATTTGATCTGATTGTTGACGCCAATAATGTAGAATCAGTGGAAGAAGAATATGCAGAAATTCTTATTTCCGAGCAGGAAATTGAGCAGATCAAAGCTATCGCTCAGGATCCGAAATGCATCAAGCGCTTGGTTCGGGCCATTGCACCATCTATACATGGTCACGAAAAAATAAAAGCGGCCCTCCTCATACAGCTTTGTGGTGGAGTACAGAAAAAAAGATCAGACGGTGTTGTTACAAGGGGGGATATCCACATGCTTCTTATTGGGGACCCAGGATCGGGTAAGAGCCAGATGCTCAAGCGTATCAATATTGTTGCCCCAAAATCCAGGTATGTCAGCGGGAAAGGTGCGACAGGAGCAGGTTTAACTGCAGCAGTAGTCAAAGACGAATTTCTCAAAGGCTGGTCGCTTGAAGCAGGAGCGCTGGTACTTGCAAACAACGGCATTTGCTTAATCGATGAACTTGATAAGATGGGTGAAGATGACCGATCTGCAATGCACGAGGCACTAGAACAACAAACCATCAGCATCTCCAAAGCAAACATCCAGGCAACACTCATTTCTAGGACAACAGTCCTTGCTGCGGCAAACCCCAAATTTGGCAGGTTTGACCCCTATGAAACCATCGCACGTCAAATAAACCTCCCCCCTACCCTGATTAACCGTTTTGACCTTATATTTCCTATCCGTGATCTTCCAGATCCTGAAAAAGACGACAAAATGGCACGCTTCATTCTTTCCTTGCACCAGAACCCAACAGTTGAGGAAGGGGATATCAACACTAAACTACTCCGTAAATACATTGCGTATGCCAGACGACATGTGGCACCAACACTTACGGATGCAGCCATCGAGGAACTTCGCGAATATTACCTTAAAATGCGTTCCAGTGGTTCGTCTGAGGGAGAACTCAAAGCAATCCCTATCTCAGCAAGGCAGCTTGAGGGTCTTGTCCGCCTTGCAGAGGCAGCAGCACGCCTTCATCTTTCTGATAAAGTCACCAAAAAAGACGCAAGACGCGCAATTGAGCTTCTTCATTATTGCCTTGCTCAGGTCGGTCTTGATCCGGAAACAGGTAAAATTGACATTGATCGTATAGCAACAGGAGTATCCTCAAGTGAACGAAACAAAGTAGTCACGGTTCGCGAAATAATTGCAGAACTGGAAGAAAAACTGGGCAAAACTATCCCCATTGAAGACGTCATAACACTTGCAGGTCAGAAAGGCATTGAAGAAGACCAGGTTGAAGAAAGTATTGAAAAACTGAAGCGATCAGGCGATGTCTTTGAGCCACGCAAAGGATTCGTTTCCCGGGTGTAATACATGGCTGAACAGTTCAAACGGCAACCAGCTGCAAAAGTCAGTATTGGTATGCTTCTATATGGGAAATATATTCATGTTGAGAATAG
>JACRKK010000040.1 GCA_016219795.1 Candidatus Woesearchaeota archaeon
AAACAAATTGATTGAAACTCATAAGAATCACCTCTTATTATCAATTCTTCGACGATAAACAACTATTTATACCTTTCGCTATTGACGAGAAAATAACATTAAAAAAGAAGAACTGAGGGGTTATTCAAAACTCTCTATATTTCCTTCATGCGTTTTTGGGCTAGTTCAGGATTTTCTATTTCCTGTACCCTTTCATAGCCAACCTGGGCTAACCACTGTTTGAACGGCTCTGCCTTTTTAGATGGAACTGATTGAATAAGCCTAAATGCGTTTTTGGTTGTTACACAATCTGTAAAGCGCAATTTGCCATCTTCTGCAGGCAATTTCAACTGTACCCATATTGGGGACACTTCAAGGGCAATAAATTCCCTTTCCTTGGCTTTGCCCCAATATTGTCTGGGTGTAGGGCTGTCTGTCAAAACTTCAATGATATCAACCACCGAAAAATACCACTCATTGCCATAGAGTATCCTTCTGATTTTTTTGTCCTGAAAAACAACCATTGCATTCTTTGGGTTCATATAGGGAGGTATGTTCTGTGGGTATTTAAGGCTTCCGACGGTATTTCCGGGTTTTTGGGGTAAAATCTGCGTTTTCCACTAGTGTATTCACTAGTGGCTCAATGGAAAACGCAGGGTTAAAGAAAATCGGCCCGAGCGAAGCGAGAATGCCGCCGGTCTATTGACCGGCGGTGGCCGATTTTCTTTTTACTGTGGAGAAAACAAAAAAAGCTGGCAAAGAAGTACAAGGAGCAGGAAGAGAGGAATCCGTTGGTGGTTTAACTTATTTATCGAAAACCAGCAGCCCCTTCCTTCCATCCGACCAATACCTTACACCTTTTCCGCTAAGGTGCTTAAAGGGTGCATCTGGTGTCACGCCGATTAACACATCTGTCCGCTCCATCAGGCGGAAACTATCATGGGTCTGCCACGGAGAAAACCTTGAGTGAAGATAGTTGAGACCCTGATTTAGAAGTATCACTCTTGGCAAGGGATTCCTTCTGTCAATATATTTTGCGAAGCTGCCTACACCACCAAGCGATACAGCTACATTCTCTGGAATACTTTCCTCTCCTATTCTGTTTAATAGTTCCTCTGTCTCCTCTCTCAAATCATTTCCATGATGTGCAGCAGTAAAGTCGTCGCAGATGCCCAGATGGGGATAATGCATCAGATATACACCTTCTTTTCTAGTGATGCCGAACACAAGAGACACATTATATGGCCTACCACCAACTTTTTCAACATCATCAACTGCAAAATCAGCATACTCTTTCCTTCGAAATGGTCTCCATTGGACAATGGAATAGGGAAGCATGGTCGTTTCCATCTGGTATGCAACCTCATCGCTAAATTTATGGAGTGCTTTTATCTTTCTGTAATCAACTATTGCTCTATCCATCTGTGATGCAATATCACTGCTGCAGACCCCTTCAAACATGTGCATAGAGATGGAACTACCTTGTCGGTAAGGCATCCCAATTTTAGGGGGGAGACACTCTACACATCATCTCAACTCCATGTAGGGGATGAGGGTATTCACACTCTTTCTGCTAAAACACGTTTTGGAGATAAGATTCTACTCACCTATCGCGTTCACAACCCGCAGAAGCCCAGTTAAACAATACTATTCTCTTTATTCCTGACCAATTCCACCACGATTTCCATATGATTAGTCTGGGGGAAGAAATCAAAGAGCGCAGCACTCTTTAGTCTGTACCCCGTAAAGCGGGGTAATTCTTTTTTCAATTGCTGCGGGTTGCAGGAAATGTAGATAATGACTTCTGCCTCTTTTTCCACCATCTCGTCAATGGCATCCATATGCATGCCTGTCCTTGGCGGATCCGTGATGACGTAAAGTGGTTTTTGCAAGCGTAATTTCTTCAACTGTTTGGCGTCCAGCACTTTTGCCAAAACATTCGCTGCATTGTTCTCCTCTCTATTCTTCTTTGCAACCTCAACTGCGGGCGCAAAACTCTCGATGACGGTTACATCCTTAAAGAGGGATGCGTTGATGATGCCAAAGGTTCCAACCCCTGCATACACATCAAGGAGATGGGCGTTTGAGGTGGGATATTGTTTCAGAAGATCATGCACATACTCATGCATCTTCTCAGCCATAGCAGAATTGTTCTGAAAGAAACCCTGGATATGGTAATAGAATGTTTTGCCGCAGAAGGTTTCTTTGAGTAGCTCTCCTCCCTTGACCACATAGAATTCTGTGGAGGTGCTGTCATCCTTATCTGCAGGAAGATAGGTAACCATGATATTTTCAGCGCTGGTTTTTTTGGCAAACAGCTCAACTTGTTCTGTTGCTTCGGTGCAACGCGAGGAATCTTCATTGAGGACAAAAGAAATGGAGGACGAATGTCCGGGAGTCCTGATGATGGCATACTTAAAGGTGCCTGAACGTTTTCTCATGTCGCAGGCATCCACCTGCTTAAAAAAAGAGCGGACTTCCAGAAGGAGTTTGTTTAATGCAGGATTGGAAATAGGGCACTGCTCTATGTCAATAATCTGGTTCCATTTCCCATTCTTACGGAACCCCACCCCTTTAGGGTGGAAGATGAAATCCATTCGGTTGCGATATCCAAAGGGCTGGTCAGAAAATACCTTAATCTCTTCTATCCCTGTGATGTCTCGGACTATCTTTCTCTTGTTCTCCAGTTGTATATCGTAGGAGATATGCTGGCAGCTGCAGCCGCCGCACGTTCCAAAGTAGGGGCATACTGGTTCGGTCATAGCTTTGGGGTTTGGGAAGGGGTTTAAGAAGATTTGCATGTTTTTTAATCATAAACTGTTTCACGCCGGTCTATATTAACTATTAAAATGCTCTGTAAGGCATAATCAATCAGATAGAGGATCCTGTAATTGCCCACTCTAACTCTCCAAACCTTGTCTTTGTACCCTTTCACCAATTTTGCTTCAAGAGGCAGGGGAAGAACACTAATTTTTCCAATTTTTTCGCAGATTCTCCGGTGAGTCATGTCGTCGCAGTGATTAAGAAATCGTTTTGAACGATGCGACAACTTAACGGTGAACATATTTTCTTGCTGCCTTTATCTTCTCAAAAGGAATCAGCAAACCTTTTCTTCTTTCTTCTTCAAAATCTGTGATTTCTGAAAGATCCTCTTCATCAAGAATGGTATCCTGGTCTATTTCTTTTTCTGATAGGTATTGTAAACTGCTGCGGGCTGAAGCCCGCAGCGTTTACGACTAGCTGTACTGCGTAAGGAGACGTTGAT
>JACRKK010000041.1 GCA_016219795.1 Candidatus Woesearchaeota archaeon
AACGCGCTCAGCGTATTCCAATTCTACTGGAATTTCATGAAACCTATCAACGAAAAACTGACACCAGCAATAATCGAAGGACAAGCAACCAAGGTCTGGACATGGGGAAATTTTCTTCATACAAAATTAAAGTATCTTTAGTAAGACACTACCCAGATTCCGGATACCAGGCACCGTAGGTGCCGTAGTTGAAGACGCCGACCGGTGGCATACGATGGCGCGGGTAATAGGAGTCATAATAGGAATCATATGCGGGGTATCTTGGATTTGCATACCGCACCCGCTGGCCGTCTTCATCTGTATAATAGGTAGATGAAGTACGCACAGTTCTGCCTGTTGCTATGGGTTGATCATCGTCATGGATGCCTTTATGGTCATAGCATCTCCAGTCTGATGCGCCGCCATGACAGACGGTGTAGGCATCTCTATAGTCTACATATTCGTCTGGGTAATCATAAGGATAATCGCTGTAGACGACGTACTGGATTGCAAAAGCGCCAGTCATCAGGACCAAAAACATAGCCAGGAATGCCAATAGCTTTTTCATAAGAGGGTATGGAGCAGGATAAGTATATAAATGTTTCTCTTTTGTTACTACTTTTAAGGGGGCACTTTACAGTTTAACACCCTCTGCACCGGGGTAGTTATCAACGCCAGCAAAACCCTCACAAACAACCAAAACGGCAATGGCCTTGTTTTCACCTGCACCTTCCCTTTCTTTATCGCTGCAATAACCCCTTCCACATTCTTTGGCGCATCTATCTGCGAATAGGTATGCCCGAACTGGAACAACCAGTGCACATCACCATTGCCTATCATCGGAACGCCAAGCTGCTTTGCAATGTTTTCTGCTTTTTTGTTAAAACCGTTGAAAAACCAGGGATAGAAATGGCAGTATTCCAGCGCATCAAACAACCCTTTATATCTCAGAACCTTCTTACCAAGACACGAAGATCCGGGATAGAAGGGATGCGGGGCAATAACCAGATGTTTCTTTTCCTTAAATTGCTTAAGGTCAGCAAGCGTTTTTATGCCTGCCCGCTCTTTCTCTGTAATATTGTAGACCAGCACATGCTTTCCCTCAAGCGTCAATTCTGCACCAGGAATCAGAAGGATGCCCTTTTTCTTTGCATAGGAACTAAGTGATGCAGAAGAAAACACCTTATTGTGCAGGGTAATAGCAAGCACTGCAAAGTCCTGGCTTGCGGCTTCATCAACCAGTTTTCTGGCAGAATGTCTGATAAAAAAGCCGTCTTCAGGATCATCCAGAGTGTGCAAATGCAGGTCTGCCTTGAGCATGTTCCCTACTCAGATGCAAGCACATACGCAAAGACAAGGGGTGCTACAATGGTTGCATCAGATTCTATGATGAACCGTGGCGTGTCCACACCCAGCTTGCCCCATGTTATTTTCTCGTTGGGCACAGCTCCGCTGTACGATCCATATGAGGTTGTGCTGTCTGAAATCTGACAGAAATAACCCCACACCTTACAGTCAGTCTCAAGATCCTGCTGGATCAGTGGCACCACACAGATGGGAAAATCTCCTGCAATTCCTCCACCAATCTGGAAAAAACCAACTGAATTTTTCTGGGTGTTTTCTTGATACCAGCTAATCAGTTCGTTCATGTATTCTGGTCCGGATTTCATAATCTGGAAGTTAGAAAGGTCACCCTTGCGAACGTGCGCAACAAAGATATTACCTAGTGTTGAGTCTTCCCATCCAGGTACAAAAATAGGGAGATTCTTTTCACAGGCAGCCAGAAGCCAGCTGTTTTTGGGGTCAATCTCATAATATTGTTTGAGGACGCCGCTCCTCAGTACGGTATAGAAAAACTCGTGCGGGAAAAAACGCTGTTTTTCCTTGTCTGCTTTTTTCCAGAATTCAAGGACATGTTTCTCAAGCCGTCTTATTGCTTCTCCTTCTGGAATGCAGGTGTCAGTCACCCGGTTCATATGATTATCCAACAGATCAACTTCTTCTTCTGGAGAAAGCTGCCTGTAATGAGGTACTCTTTTATAATGGGTGTGTGCCACCAGATTAAAAATATCTTCTTCAAGATTTGCGCCTGTGCAGGTAATGGCGTGAATCTTTCCCTGCCTAATCATCTCAGCGAGTGAAATACCCATTTCTGCAGTGCTCATGGCGCCTGCCATGGTGAAGAACATCTTGTTACCTTTCTTGAGATGGTCAACCCACGCTTGTGCAGCATCGATAACGACTGCGGCGTTGAAATGTTTATAATTTCTTACGATAAAATTCTTGACTGCCTTGAACTCTGTATTGTTTTGCATGACATCACCCTTGCATGCAGAAAAAGTGTTTCTTTAAATAGTTTTTTCCTTTTGCAAAGGAACAGGATTAGGATTATAGCGCGGATACACCCCTACATTCATGAATACCTTACCTGTCTTTACTGCAATCCCCTTTTCTTTGGTTGCCATGTCTTTGGAAATCATGGCAGCTGTGCCAAAGCAGATGAGTTCACCTTTGAGTGTCATGACTGCAACCATTTCTCCAACCTGGATATCTGTCTCGACACTTGCAATGCCGGGCGCTGCCAGTTGTGCGCCGTGGCACAGGCTGTCTACGGTTGTGTCTATCACCACTACCTTGGGCAGATGAGAAACAGCAAATTCAATGGGCATCACCCGCTTGCGAAGAAAAATGGGATTATTTTCTGTTTTATAATAATGGTATGCGTCAGCAAGATCCTGCAAAGTCGTCAATGTAGATTCATTAAATGGCCCGGCTTTTGTTCTGCGGAGTTCAGCCATATGCGCACCGCACCCCAGCGTAGCCCCAATGTCTGTGCACAGTTTTCTGATGTAGGTGCCTGCCTGGCAGCCTACCACAAACAACACATCCCGTCCCTCTATCTCAAGGATGTTCAGATAATAGATCTTTCTAAACCGGAATTCGCGTTTGACTGCGGATTTTATGGGAGGCAGCTGTTTAATCTTGCCCACAAACTTGCTGCATGCATCTTTGATGAGCTGTTCTTCCAGATCTTTGTGGAGATGCATGATGCAGATGTATTCTTTGCCTGCGGGAAGCAAAGCCTGTACGATACGCGTTGCCCTGCCAAAGGCAATGGGCAAAACGCCCGTGACTCCTGGATCCAGTGTGCCGCCATGGCCTCCTTTGCTCATCCCCAGGATCTTTTGTGCATATGCGCTGACCTGATGGGACGTAGGCCCTTTAGGCTTGTCGATATTGGCAATGCCTAAATCAAGGTACTGTTCCATAGAACGCTTTTCTGGTATGCAGCCATATTTGGCAGAGGTCTCAGACTCCCGTCTTACCAGAACTTCTCTTGCTGTGCGCTCAAACGGGAGTTTGTTATCCATGGGCATAAAAAGAAAAAAAATTATTTAGCCGTCCGATTATGGGCCCGCTGACTTGGTCGCAGCTTCTCAGCACCCTTGCCTTTCCTATAAAGGCCTCTGGTATGCTTGCCTGCTGCAGTCAGTCCTCTGAAGACCCTTCTCTTATGCTGTTTTTCTGTAATCCAGGCAATGTTTTTGTCTGCCTTGATTACCGGATGGGCTTTGTCAACGAGAATGACTTCATACCAATAGTACTTGCCGTCCTTACCAATCCAATAGGAGTTGAGGACTTCGCAATTGACATGTTTTTTTGCCGCACGGAATTCTGCAATCTGCTGATAGCTGACTGCCAGCGTCTTTCTACGAGTGTTGTGCTTGCTTCGCCTGCCACCGGTGATTTTAGGACGCTGCCTGCCACCTGCAAGAACACGTTGTCTTACGATAATGAATCCTTCCTTGGCTTTGTACCCTAAAGAACGTGCACGATCCAGTCGTGTTGGGTATTCTACCCGCATCGTTGCAGGGCCCCTGCGCCATTGCACTAGGCGCTCTGACCATAATGGTCCTAATGTGCTTTGTGGCTTCTTCCACGCTTCTCTGATATATTTGTAGACTCCCATTTTCTTAGCCTCCGTTATTGTGTTGCTTTTGAAAGATTCAGGCAAGCTACTACCCACATCTCTTTCTGTTAGAGGGAGAAAAAGGACGTGTTTATAAAGTTAATCCACAACCTTTAAAAAATCCAGAATTTTTTCTGAAGAACATGGTAAATAAGGTGCTTATCCTCTTCGGCAGCGATTCTGACAAGCCAGTCTATGACGAGATATGCAAAACCCTTAAAGAGGAAAAAGTACCCTATGACATGGTAGTCTGTTCTGCCCACAGGACACCAGACCTTTTGGATGCATTGCTCAAAAAAGACGACTTTTCTCTGGTTATTGCAGGTGCTGGCGTAGCCGCACACCTGCCGGGTGTTGTCGCGGCAAAGACCATAAAACCTGTGATAGGTGTTCCCTGCAACGGCTGTTTTCAGGGATTGGACGCACTTCTCTCCATTATCCAAATGCCTCCAGGTATTCCTGTGCTTTCTGTAGGTGTGGATGAGGGAAAAACTGCAGGCCAAGCTGCAATTCAGATACTTGCAGGACAAAAAAGCGTGACCGTTATTGGAGATAAAAAAAACAAGCGCGTTTTGGCATGTGTAGAACTTCTGCAAAAATTAGGAGTCCCTCATAAATTCAGTGATTCTGTTGAGGAGAATACCGTCAACATCCAGTTCTTGGAATTTGAAGACATTATCGAGGACTATGAAGAATTTGTTATTAATGTCCCCTTAAAAGATGATACCAAAGCAGAAGACGCCCTTACCCTCTGGAAGAATACAGAGTATGGTGTCTGGGTGGGTGTCAATAGGGGAGATAATGCAGCTATCGCAGCTGTGGAAATTTTAAACATTTCAGGAAAATACACCAAAGCACTCTTAAACTATAGAAAAGAAATGGCACAGAAGATACTTTCACTGAGGAAAAAATAATATGGTCACTTACAAAGATGCTGGTGTTGACATTGATGCAGCAGAGGAAGCGGTCAGCAGGATTAAAAAACTGGCAAGATCCACGTTTTCTCCTGCTGTACTGACAGATATCGGCTCGTTTGGCGGCTTGTTTGCTCTGGATAAAAGTGCGTACAAAAATCCCGTGTTGGTGTCAAGCTGCGACGGTGTTGGCACAAAGCTTCGGATGGCATGGACAACCGGAACGTATGACACAGTAGGTCAGGATTTGGTGAACCATTGCTGCAATGATATTGCGGTGATGGGTGCAAAGCCTCTCTTTTTTCTGGATTATATTGGTACGGGAAAATTGAAGCCTGATATTATTGAGCAGATCATTAAAGGTTTCTCTGTTGCCTGCAAACAGAACAATTGCGCCCTGATAGGCGGCGAGATGGCAGAGATGCCGGGCATGTACAAGCCAGGAGAGTTTGATTTAGTGGGAACCATCGTTGGTGTGGTTGAAAAAGATCAGATTATTAATAGTTCTTCTATTACAACTGGTGACCAGTTGATGGGTGTGGCGTCTTCTGGTTTGCACACCAACGGCTATTCTCTGATCTACAAGATATTTAATGAGACGGAGCTGTTGCAGCACAAGGATGCGCTTATGGCAGTGCATCTTTCTTATGTTTATTTGATTACTTTGCTTCTGAAGAAATTTACAGTTAAGGGAATGGCACATGTTACCGGCTCAGGTATTGCAGGCAATCTTGAGAGGATATTGCCCAAGAGTGTGGATGCCAGAATCAACAGGAAAGCCTGGAAAACACCTGACGTTTTCCAGCTTATCCAGAAGAAAGGGAATGTTCCTGACGCTGACATGTGGCAGACGTACAATATGGGCATCGGGCTTGTTGTCGTGGTGAAGAAAGAAGATGTATCTTCAGTTCTTGCTGAGATTAAGAAATCAAAGCATCAGGCGTATCTGATAGGGGAAGTGGTGACTGGGAAAGGGATGGTTCTAATTTAAATTTCGGAAGTGTTATCATTTGACTGATAAACGCTCCATATTTCTTTCTTGAAGAAATAGCCCAATAACTTTGTTATGGTTTTCAAGAGATTTGGAGAATGAACATGTTTTTCTCACCAATCTTCCAAGTCTTTGTCTGAGTG
>JACRKK010000042.1 GCA_016219795.1 Candidatus Woesearchaeota archaeon
AGTCTCTGTTTTAGGGCCTGAAGGCACAGCAGCAGCAACAGCGTTAGGAAGCGGAGCAATTGCTGCTGCATCCGGGCATGAAGATCCGGATGCGGTGATGGCTGGAGCATATGCAGAGGCTTTGACGGGGATGGGTGTGGGTGGTGCGATGGGGTATATAAGTGGAACTTACTCAAGATCAGGTATTGAGGTTATACCTTACAAAAAAGGAATGGAGATGGGAGGGGGATACAAATTATATGGAAGTAAATCTACAGCTATATTGGAACAACCAATAGATGATGTTACTAAAATTCAAATTCATCATCATAATTTAGGCCCAGGTGCTATTGATGTTTATCCTTCTACATTAGAAGTTGATTCGATTACAGGTAAAACAAGACCAAACAGTAGATTGATACTTGATTGGGAGGAATACTACTATGGCAAAAAAAGATAATTATGATCTTTATGGAATTATAAAGGCAAAAAATGAAGATAAAATTAAGGAATTGGTAATTAGGATGCTTAATTCAGTCATAAATAAGGACGAGGACAAGAATGAATTAAGTTATTTCCCCGGAACCCTAATTGTTTCTATTCCATTAGAACTGGGTTGGAAAGACAACTATCAGATAAAAGATAAATGGCTCGATAAAGCACTAGATATTATTGCTAATTTTGAGGGGGATACAGAAGAAGAAGCTGTAAATAAATCAAAACAGTTACTTAATGAGTTTAAAAAAGGGAGGGGATAACATATGGCTTTAATGGTAGGTACAAAAAAGACTACACCAAAAGCAACACCCAAAACAGTGGATTATATTATGGTAATTTGTGTAGTTGCAGGTGTTACTGGTGTAGGGGCATTCACTAATTACAACCTTGTTTACACCCTAGTTGGTGGAATAAGTGGAACTATTATCGGCCTGTTCCTAAAAAAAGTAATATCAAAAAAGGGTAGTCAAAATTAGTAATCTTCAAAAAAATGATACCAGCTAGCAATCTTAAAATAGGACAAGGAAATCATACTGGCTTAGGCCCCTTCTCCAAATACTTCCAAGTCCCCATCGGTCGCTCTTTCGACCCCTCCTACGTCGTCGAGATAGAGAATGGTACAAAGATGGCAACCGTCTATTTCTATGACGATACCGGAACTCTCCTTGGTGAAGAGAACGACGCCGGTGAGCGCCTCTACTATCACCCAGACCATCTGGGCAGCACACGCTTAGTCACCACCCAGCAAGGCGTTGTCGTAGACAACACCGAGTATCTGCCGTTTGGGTTAGTGATGGACGGCGGTAAAGAGAGATTCCTTTTTACTGGAAAAGAATTGGAAACAGGCACTTCACTTTACTATTACGGTGCGCGGTATTATGATGCTTTCCTGAGGCGCTTTACGCAGCCAGATTCTATCATTGCAAACCCCTATGACCCGCAGAATCTGAATCGGTATAGTTATGTGCTAAATAATCCGTTGAAATATACGGATCCGAGTGGGAATCTTATTGACTGTGCGGTTGGATGCCCAATTTCTGGGGCGGCAATAGCTGCATGGACTGCCGCAAGTGCAGCAATAACAGGCGTAATGTGGTTGGGGACATCGATATATAATCATTATTCATTAGACCAACCAGCAGTTGTTCTTCCTCATGTGAATACACAAGCCACTGCGAAGGCGAATACAAAAGCCCAAACCAATGAAAAAACAGAGCCAGATGAAATTGAAGTTCTTAGGGGAGATGTGTCCGGGAAACACGGTTTTTTAGTGAACGGGATCAAAGGAGATAGTACTATAGTCAAAGATTACCCCCTTCCCGTGTTGATACTCTTGCATTCCTATTTAGGGAGTGGAAATTCATTCCTCATTTCAGTAACGGACATAGAGAATCCCCAAATTGCAAAAACATATGCAAACGGGAAGGATGGCAAACAAAAGGGTTCAATATATACCTTAATACTCTCTAGAAAAGACCTAATTGCAGTTCCTGGCAGACCCTACGAATGGGTTTATAATGGATTGCTCATAACAGGAGACAAAATCATTGATGAGGATAAATATCCATACCCTAAACATCCAACCAAATAACTACATCACTTCCTACCAGCCCAGAAGAAAAGGAGGGCAACAACATGACTAAAACAACCAAAACAACCACCAAGAAAACAACAGCACTGCTGTTCTGCCTAGTTATCATCCTATCCACCATTCCATCCATCAGTGCCCCAGCGGTAGCTACACCAAACCGTCCCCCGGTCTTCAAACTCAACAAGCAGGACATAAAGCAGATGGCACCCCTGGTTGCAGATAAACTGGAACAAAAAGAGCAGGTTGCAAAAACACAGGAAATCCTTAAAACACAGGAATTCAAAGCGGAAGACGAAGAAATCTACTCAGACCCTACTTTACAGGACAGCTTCATTGATCACATGCTTGTACAGCAGCAGGCAGAACCACGCACAACCCAAACACGGGCAACAGCCACTGTCGACAGAAGCCAGCCTTTTCTTCATACACCCACAAAGCCTAAAGAAGAATTCATGGAAACAAAAGGATACTATTCCACCAGCTTGTTTACAGGTGCTGCAACCTATACCTATCCCATCGAAGTCCCCCCAGGCACCAATGGCCTGCAACCAACCATTGCACTCTCATACAACAGTCACAGCGCAAAAAGCACGCCTGGCATAATAGGATCCGGCTGGCAGTTAACAGAAAATTACATCCAGAGAGATACCCAACATACTGATTCTGATACATCAGACGACACCTACAAACTTTACCTCAATGGTGAGGAATACGACCTCGTCTACAGTAATGGTGCCTACCACACAGAAATAGAATCATACCTGAAAATAGAACAAAAGAGCGGCGGCTCTGAAGGAGAATATTGGGAAATAATAGACAAGGCAGGCACCACCTACAGGTTTGGCTTTAACACAGGCACAACACTGCGCTCCTCACTCTACAATGACCTCTGGCGCTGGGCATTAGACGCCGTAACAGATACGCATAGCAACACCATCACCTACACCTATTACAAAAACCTGCAGGGAGATACCAATACCCTCCTTCCCAAAGACATCACCTATAACAACGATCAAAAAAGAATGATCACCTTCACCTATGAGCCGCTACAGGACAGCTGGGAAGTCTTTGTGCAGGGCAACAGACAGAAATTTACCCATAGCCTTAAAGAGGTACTTGTTACATTCAATGGACAGCAGGTAAGAAAATATGTGTTTACTTATGCCTCTCCCATACAGACACTATCGTACCTATCTCAGATTCAGCGCTATGGGACAGACAACAACGCATTTTATGCAACTTCCTTTGATTACAACCAGCCGACACCTGGATGGAGGCGTGCATCTGCGTACGCCATGCCGGTTTCCTTCACCGACGATGATGCAGATAACGGCGTTCGCTTTGCAGATCTTAACAGAGATGGTCTTCTGGATATTGTTCAGGCAAAAAAAACCAGTTTATCATCCCTAAAACGGGTCTGGCTCAACAACGGCAATGGCTGGACTCTTTTGCCAGCAGGAAATCCCTGGGAGCCACCAGATTTCTTTGTGCATGAGCAGGAGAGGGTGAAAGGCATCGATCGAGGCAGCCGTTTTATTGATTTAGACAATGACGGGTTAGTTGATTTTGCCGTTGCAGGATACGATGAACAGACATCACGGATAAAATCCACCTATTTCAACAACGGTAATGGCTGGACTTCTTATCTTGCCTGGAACCCTCAGGTCTTTTTTGTCCAGCCAAGCACAGATCGTGATGCAAACACGGGTATTGAAGTCACCATCTATGGTACGGACAACGGCGCACGCTTTGTTGATTTGAACAACGATGGCAGGGCAGATATCCTCTGGGCAGTGAATGCTGACCGCAATTACAAAGCAGTCTGGCTTAATGGAAGATCTCGTTGGATTTCAGATGCACGATGGCGCTCTCCCCGCTATTTCTCTGAGATGGGAGATATTGAGATTGCAGGGATGGACTTTGAATTTGCAGGAAGCGATACCGGATTGCAAACTGAAGACGTCAACAGCGATGGCTTTCCTGACCTTATCTATGCAAGGGAGGATACAGACCAGCGTGAAATTTATATTAATAATGGGGAACAGTTTGCATTAACAACTGCCATAACCTTCCCTACTTTTTTTGTTTACGATCACGACGACCGGGAAGGAGCAGACTACGGAACAAGAATGTTTGATATCAATGGAGACGGGCTTACAGACGTCATCCGTTCAGCAGATGGCAATCGAGAGGTATGGATAAATACAGGCAGAGGTTGGGTCTTGGACTCTTCTTTTTCCGTTCCGGTTGATTTTGTCACGGACGAAAAAAACGTAGGAGTGAGAATAGCTGATGTCAATGGAGACGGTTTTGTAGATCTTGTCTCATCTCAGACATACCTTAACACCCAGAACGCACCCTATCTTCTGAACAGCATCACCAACGAATGGGGTGGCCAGACACACCTCACCTACCAGAAATCAACAGACTACGATAACAAAGGAAGCGACAACATCGGCGATTTAGGGTTCAATATGTGGGTTGTCTCTTCTGTAAGTGAAGAAAATGGAGTTTCCGGCTCCCAAAGCATCACCAGCACAACAGAGACGACATACTCTGGTGGACTTTATGATTATGCGGAACAGGAATTCAGAGGATTCTCTTATGCAGAGCAAACACTTCCTGCAGGAGAAAAAGCAAAGCACTGGTTCCATCAGGACAGCGCACGCAAAGGCTTAGAATACAAAAATGAGTTATGGCACAACGGTAACCTTTACGCTTCAGAAGAAACAGATTGGACAGCAACACCCGCCGCTCCCTACCTTATACAAAAGCAGCAGGTAACCCAATCCACTTATGATGGAAGCCAAACCCCTAAGCAGACCAGACAAGAATTCTCTTATGATAATTATGGGAATACGGTTTCAGTCAGGGATGCAGGTGATCTAGGAGTCACAGGCGACGAGAAAGAAGAGCGCTTGAGCTACATCTACAGTACCGCAAACTGGATTCTTAACAAACCCTCATCACATGAACTTCTGGATGCTATCAATGGACAGAGGGTACAGCAGACGCTTTATAGCTATGACAATCAGCCATACAACACCCCTCCACTAAAAGGGGATGTCACTTTGCAGGAAGAATGGCTTGAGGGGGGCATAAACCCAACGATACAGTATGTATATGATGCATACGGAAACGTCGTTACCATTACCAACCCAAAAGGCCACACTACAATATCCACCTATGACGATGCAACCCACACTTTTCTCAAAACATCAAGGAATGCCCTCCAGCAGGAAACGCGTTTCAACTATGATGCAGCCACAGGTAATCTTTTCTGGCAAGAGGATGCAAATAACTACCGGATCTCTTATACCTACGATTCCTTTGCAAGGAAGACCGCAGCCATTGCCCCCTATGACACATCCACTCTTCCTACAACTATGCAGGAATACCAGATGCATACCTTACCTGTGTTAGTTACCAACAAAAAAAGGGAGCAGAGCGGGACAGCACAAACACTTGATACCTACAGCTATCTTGATGGTTTTGGGAGGGTCTTGCAAACGAAAACAGAAGCGAGTTCCGGATTCATAACGATAGATTATCTCTATGATGCCAAAGGCCGTATTATCCGGTCAAGCAATCCGTATATCACATCAACGAGCCAGTACACACAACCTGCATCAGCTGTAGGCACATCCTATCAGTATGACGCTATGGACAGGGTAATCAGAGTGACAAATCCAGATACAACATCCAAACAAATAGGATACGACCGCTGGCACGTCACCACCACGGATGAGAATGGTCACCAAAAAGAATATTTCCTGGATGCATATGACAACATCAAAACAGTTATAGAGCATAATGGGCAGGATCAGTACTTCACTCAGTATTCCTATGATACAAAGAACAGCCTCACAGGTATCGGGGATAATGCAGGAAACATCTTCTCCTTTGTCTATGATTCTCTCAATCGCATGACAGAACTGCATGATCCAGATATGGGTGTCTGGAGATACACCTACGATGCGGCAGGGAATGAGATAACAGTAGAAGACACGAGAAGTGTCATCATCGCCAAAAGCTATGATGAGCTTGACCGCATACGGGAAGAAACTGTAGCCTCTTTAGGAATTAATCACTATTATTATGATGCCTCTGTCATTGGAAAACTTTCCTCTGTAGAGGTGCCAGGTGCAGAAACATCCTACAATTACGACCAGAGACTGCGTCTTACCAGGGATATCAAGGACGTAGGACAGGAACGCTACACCACACTTTATGATTATGATGCCATGGACAGAATAACTGCAAAAACGCTGCCTAATGGACGGACCATTCGTTATAATTACAATGCACAGGGCAGACTGTCTGCCTTATTCCCACTGATGACTACTATTTCTTACAACGAGTTAGGCTTGCCAACACTAAGGGAGTATGCGAATGGCATTGCGACAGGCATAGTCTATGATCAACGAACCTTCCGTTTGAAGTCTATTATTTCTTCCTTGTTGCAAGGTAGCCAGACCAGACTCCAGCAGATGGAATATGCATATGACGCTGCAGGAAATGTCTATGAGATCAACGATTCCATCAGCCAGAAGCACTATACATTTACCTATGATGACCTCAACCGTCTGATAGCGGTTGATGGCAGTTATCAGATGGGGTATGCTTATGATTCGGTTGGTAATCTTTTGGGTATTTCTTATAATGGCTCTTCGGACCAACAGGTGCAGTATGGATATGCTTCCCGACGGGCAAGGGCCTCATTTGCCGTGCAGAGTGCATTCCAGCCAGCCCACAGCCCATTGGCGATTATGATGCAAAGAGAAGGAGAATGTAACGATGGACAGGCTGCTGCCTGCTCTCTTCAGCTTGGTGTGTGTAACCAGTCCATGCAGGTATGCAGCAACTATCACTGGTCTGGATGTGCTCAAGAAAATTATGGGCCGCTCTATCAGGAGCAGGAATCACTCTGTGACAGCCTTGATAACGATTGTGATGGCGTAGTGGACGAGGGCTGCCAGCAATGTGCAGATGACGAAACAAGAGCATGCCCTCTTCAGTTTGGGCAGTGTCAGGGCAGCAACGAAACCTGTCAAGCACAGCAGTGGTCTGGATGCGGATCAGCGCAATACGGACCAAGCTACCAACTGGCAGAATCATCATGTGACAGTCTTGATAATGACTGTGATGGTGTTGTCGATGAGAATTGTGGGTGCACCGATGGAGAAACAAGAGCATGTGCCTTATCTTTGGGCGTATGTCAGGGAACAGTGGAAGTATGCACAAGCAATGCGTGGCCAGGCTGTGACAGCACTTATTATGGAAGGGATTACCAGCAGAATGAAACATCCTGTGATGGGCTGGACAATGATTGTGATGGACAGATAGACGAAGGATGTGCCCTTAATGCAGACCTAACCATTGCCAATGTCCTGGTCTTGCCAGCACAAGCATACGACGGAGACTCTCTACAGCTTAACATCACATTCCAGAATGGAGGAAATGATGACATTGCAGAGGCATTTGTTGTCGCTCTTGACCTTGGTGCTTTAGATATTGATGCATCTCATGCAGGCAATACGCTACGCACCTGCAATGTGCAAGGCATAGGGATGCGGGAGACTAAATCATGTCTATTCACGGATATTACTGTATCTGAAGGGCGGCACATTCTTGGTGCTTTCCTGGATTATGAGCAACAGGTTCCGGAGACCAATGAGAATAACAACGACCAGAAAGTTCGCATAGATGTTGGGCCTATGCTTCTTCCTGATTTAGTCCCTCTCAGTATTGGGACAAGCCCGCAATATCCCTATGAAAACGAAATGTTTAACATCAGCGTTTTGATTGTCAATAATGGGACAGAAAACATCACCGAAGAATTTGATGTGCATGTTGTGGTGGAACCCAAAGGAGGATCGCCTCTTGTTAATCCTCTTCTCCAGCCGGTGAACTTTAATTGCGCATTTAGCTCCCTGGACCTGGGGGAAACTAATACCTGCTCTTCTCTCCTTAGCATTGAAAAAGCAGGCACTTACCGGATAAAGGCATTTGTTGATTATGGTAGTATCATTGCTGAAGCAAGCGACAGGAATAATGAGAAAACAGCACAGATTAACATTATGGGGAGGCAGTTTGCTGCCTGCACCGACACCGATGGTGGCATTAATTATAATGTCAAGGGAACCGCTGCAACCAGAACGCGGAATGCAACAGACCTCTGCATGGATCGTGCCATCCTTATGGAGAGTTACTGCAACAATGGTATTTCAGGCATGCGTTACAACTGCACAAGTGAAGGAAAGGTGTGCACAGACGGTGCTTGCATATAGAGAAGTTTGATTAACCATCTATTTGTCAAACTTCTCTTAGAGGAATTTGACTAAAACGATGGGTTATTCAAATTCCTCTATAGAATTTAGAACTCATTATCACTTAAGCAGTCTTGGTTATCTGCTCTCCAGAAATCTCTATATCCACCGCAGCAGCGGAAAACAAGACTTCTACATCCACACCTGTTATCTTTGTGAGCATGTGCTCCAGATATTGTTTCTTGGTCTGGAGGTCCAGCTTCTCTTTGCTTTGCGCAAATTCTGCAAGCTGCTGTTCCAGACGCTTTAGTTTAGTCTCCACATGCTCTTTCTTATAGTGCAGTTCATCGTATTCGCGCATGCCTTTATACTTGCTGATATTTTTGGTGAGTTCTCTCTTCTGTCTCTCAAGTTCTTGGTGCTTCTCTTGAAACGCACGGAGCTGCACTGCGGTTATGGATTCAGAGGCAAGGAGAGCCTTTTCCTGTTTCTTGTCTTTGAGTGTTAGGGCACCAGAGAGTATCATCTCCTTTACTTTTCCAAGCACAGGCAAAATCTTAAGGTCCGTGTCATCAAAGAGGGCAGGTGCTGTATCTTCCAGATACTGTGCAACAAGCCTATCCTCATGTCCGGCATAGTTGTATTTTTTGAATGCAGGCAGAAGCGGTGAAAATGTTTCCAGCACCTCCTGGTTGAGGACTGAGAATTCTTTGCTTAGTGCATCCAGCTTCTGAGTAAAATCCTTGAATTCCTGATGCTCATCACTCTGCACAATGGCTTCCATCTGGCCATAAATACTCTTTAGCTGTTCTGCAGCTTTTGCTTTTTGTTCTGCATAATCCTGTTCCATAGTTCTGATATCCTGTTCAAGCTGCAGTTTATGGAGGAATTCACTCACGGCATTTTTGGCATCTTCTACCTGGGTTCTGGTTGAGTTGGAGAGCAGATTTCCCATTTCCTTGCGGAGCTGTTCAAGCTGCTTGACTTGCAACGCCACTTCCCTGCTTTCATTGCGGAAGAATTCCTGCAGGACATAATATGGCTTTGCTGTCTGTTTGGTGAGCGTCTCCAGTTCCGTATCAACTGATGCAAGATAAGAAGAGATGCTTTCATACTCCAGATCTTCTACCCGTATCTTTTCAAAGAAGATGCGCATCCTCCTCACATATACTTCTCGATTCCCCTCCATGACCTGGATGAGGTGGGGATCAATCTTGGGATTATGAAGCTCGGCTTTTGCAAGTGCATCAAGCAATTCTCGCGCCCTGATGAGAGTATCATTCACTTTGCGCTGTACATTGGTGAACTCTATTTTTGCTTCATCAATTAAGGGTCTTGTTTTCTCCTTGAGCCATTTGGGCAATTGCTCTGCTGCAACGCGTTCCTTCTCTGCAGTTTTTTTTGGCGGGACAACCTGCGCCAGTTTTCCAGAAAACCATTCCTTGATACGTTGGATAACCATCCTGTCTTGCGAAGGCCTATGATTTAAATTGTTTGCGGTGAAAAAAAAGGGAGATTCATTTATTTACTTACTTTATATTAATAACATGGTGTGATTACTAATAGATAATGATTAATAGAAATATTTATATAGGTGTTATCACTTGCGAATGATTTAAAATGACTCAGCCCTACTCTCCTGGTGCATCACACACACCTGTTGCAGGGTATACTTCCATGACTGCTTCTCTTCTTAATCCTGCTTCTTTAGAGCATAGGACTACTACCCCTCTTGATCCTGTTGATGAAGGTCCGCTAAGAGGCCCTCTGCAGCCGCTTCGCGATCATAAAGGGGGTATTGGTTTTGCGACAGTGTTTACTTATGTTGCTGCTGTAGCAGCACTTGCGTATGCAGCAGCTAATCCGCCGTCAGTTGCAGCAGCAGACTACATTCCAAAACCCGGCCATCGTATTGAGGCCGTGGTCAAACACAATGATGGAGAGCATGTTGTTCCCCTTGTGCACGATGACAACAGGCCAAACACTGGTTATAGGACATCAGCAGATAACATCCTTGATGTTCCGGGCGGTGTCGCTTTCTATCTCCAACCAGAACCAAAAGCTGCAGAAAAAGGCCACTGGCTTGTTGTAACTAATCAGGATGGCTCATTGCTTGACATGTTGAATTCTGCAGATACCAATTTTACTTACACCGACGGAAAAAATATTCCGCAAGGCACTTATAACATGAGAGTTGTGGAAGTGTACAGAAATGCTAAAGACACTATTGTTGAAGTGCCTAACTCCGCATACACCTTTGCATTCAGCTATGGTGGCGGAGACGGAGTGGTGGCACCAGAGCCAACTGCGACTGCTATTCCCCCATCAACACCAGAAGCCCAACCGACGGCAACACCGTCTGCAACGCCCACAGAAACCTCCAACTCTCGACCGGAACTTCCTCCCTTGGTGCAGTACAAAGATGATCCCGGGTTTACCGGCAATGTCAAGATAGGATACGAGCACAAGCAGGGAACAGAACATAATCCGGATCACACGAACACCCACACCCAAGATGGGTATGTGGTAGAAGGAAGCGTAGGGCTGGGAAGCAAAAGCGACACTACCTCCTGGCTTGCGTATCTCAAAGGGCTGCTTTTTGGTCCTTTTAGTAAAGGAACCGTTGCTGCAAAGACTCAAATGGGAATAACCCCTGGTGATATTAGTGACAAGGGATACGGTATAGGCATAGGAGGCAAAGTTCGCCATAGTGGAGATACAGCAGTTTCCTACGGAAATGCAGACTACACATTCAGGACCGGACAGACAGATCTTCATGTGGGTGATGAAGTCAGTGAACGCTTTGGAGCACAATCACACACGCTTAACGCAAATGCAGGCTATGAGTGGCTTGTGGGCAAACATTTCAGTGTCGGTCCAGCACTTGATGCTGGCTTTGAAAATGCAGCCTACAAAGGCGATGATGCAACCCACCATGATGGACGCATACACTTTGCCGTCGGGCCAGCTGTTGGATTCCACAATACAAATTATACTTTAGGTGCTGGCGTCAAGGCAGGCACTGCGCAACAGTCATTCAACAACCCCTTTGCGGGTATGGACGGCGTCTTTGATGATCCCGTGAACGGGAGTCTGGTGATGGGAAATATCTACCTCCTTCCTCATAAAAACGGCGTTGGCTTCACACTGAACTACAGCCATACTGGCGGTGACCTCAACGGCCAGGGTTGGGATGCGGAACTATTCTTCCAAGGAAAAAAGCTCCGGCTTGGGCTTGAAGGCAACCTCACACGGATGGACGCAACCAAAACCGTTACAGGAGCAGATGGAACCCCTCAGGATGTTCGTGCAGAAGAGGATAACTGGACAACCACACTCAGTATTAAATTTAAACCATAAACTCACGATGAAACACAGAACCATAACAGGACAATTATTGATTGCAGTGTTGTTTGTCTTAGTATTCAGCACCACTGCACTTGCAGCAACCATCACGCCAGCAAGCCCGCAGGACAGCGATAATCTTTATTGCAGCCACGGCAGCAATCCAGGCATATATACCTATAAATGGACCGTTTCAAGAATTCCTGGCCAGACCTGGCTTGGCCAGACATTAACTAACGTCCTTACCCAGCCGCAAGACATCTGGACCTGCAGCGTCTATTATGGCATTTCCCTGCAGGACAGCAAGCAGGTAAGTATCACTCCTGACAATCCGCAGGGCAATGCGCCCGATACCTATTTCCAGGACATTGATTTTGTCCAGTACTCTGCAGGAAGCACTAATTATAATAGGCAGGGCAGCGGCTCTGCACGTGCGTACTGCATCGCAGGAACTAATCCTGTCAGAGGCTCATATATAAACCACGTTGAGAATGGTGCGCTTTTACAGGGATGCGCAGATGGAAGCTGGCAGACTGACTGCGCAGGCAACGGCGGCAGGAAAATATTCAGCGATGGCTCAACCTGCGCCTCTACCGGATTGCACGGGCAGGAAATAAAATGTTATGCTTCCTGCATTGATATACAGAACATTGCAGACCCAACTCCTGCATCAATTGCAGCAGTAGTTGATCAGGTTGGTCCAGTTTTGGACATTAACCCTGCAGAAGGAACTTCTTTTGGCCAGGATTTTACCGTAGCGTTCACAGAAAGCGATGCGCTCTCCGGCCTTGATGCCTCTTCCTGTTACTATGCAGTCTTTGATGAAGGGCTGAATACCCTGACGCATCAGCCGGAACTGCGGCAGTGCAACAGCCAAAAGACCATTACCGTCGGTCCGCAGGGCGACTGCAGAAGCAACGGCAGATGTTTTGTCCTTTCCTCTGCAAAGGATAATCTGGGCAACGGAAACCAACTGGCAAAATACTACGCAGTGACCAATCAGATCATAACTGACATGAACGCTTTAGTCCAAAGTAACACCTTTCCTGATGCTTTGGAAGTATGTTCTTCTGCTCCTGTTTCCCTGACTATGAAGAATACCGGAGCTGTGACATGGACATTGCAGGAACAGTACCGGCTTGGTGCTGTAGGGGACGCTGATCCGTTCACCACAGCATTGCGCCATGATTTAAATTCAGGGGAAAGCATTGTACCTGGCCAGACAAAGCGCTTTGATTTTACGCTTACTGCACCACAACTTGGAGGAGTATACACCACTGACTGGCAGATGCTCCAAGAAGGCGTTGCATGGTTTGGGGATGTTTTTGCAAAAAACATCGTTGTCTCTGACAGCCAGAACCCTACATCACCTGTGATATCTTCAAGTAGCCATCCTGTTTTGATTCCTACTCCTGCAACAACTGCTGTATTCACCTGGACTGCAGGTACAGACTGCAGCGGCATCGAAGGGTATTCTTATGCACTTGATGCTCTGCCTGATAATAATATTGATGTTAACCAGCCCTCTATTGTGAGGTATCCCAACCTTGCGGATGGTGCTCACATTTTCTATGTTAAGGCACAAGACAATAATGGCCGCTGGAGCACTCTTGCTTCCTACATTATTAATGTAGACAGACGGGCAGGCGTCCCCACAAAAATTGTTGTGGATTCCATTACTGACCCGCTTACTGCAGGAATAAGTTCCAATGTAAGGGTAAAGGTCCTTGATTCCAATAACAATCTGGTTGCCTCTTACACGGGCACCATTGCCTTCACCACCACAGACTCGCATGCAGCAGTTCAGCTTCCTCCTATTTATACCTTCACTTCACAAGATAGAGGCCAACACACGTTCCAAAATGGCGTCGTGCTTGCCACCGTAGGCAGGCAGAATGTGACAGCAACAGATGCCGCACTTTCCCTTTCCGGATACCAAGAAGTCCAAGTTAGACATGGAGATGTCAGTAGCATAGCATCCAGAGTTGATGCGTTTCCCATTATAGTTAGGGCAGACGGCCTTGATTTCTCAACCGTAAATGTAACACTCTTTGACGATTATCAAAATCCAATTGCAGGAAAAACAGTGACTATCCATACTACACGTGGACCGCTTGATGTTATCACTCCTGTAAGTGCTATAACACAGAGTGACGGCAGAGCCCAGTTCCATATCAGTTCTACAACCGTTGGCCTGTCAGGCATCAGCGCAACAGACCTGACTGACAGCATTGATTTGCAGGATACTGCAGGTGTCTATTTCCAGCTGGATAACAGGACAGACCCTGGCCTGTCTACAGTCACTGCAACGAGTCCTCATCTTGCTAATGGCATTGATGCATCAACGGTTACCGTCACGTTGAAGAATGCGCAGGGACAGCCTCTTATCAATCATCAGGTACAGATTGCATCCAGCAGAGGTGCGCAAGATACCATCACACCTCCAGCCACGGTGACAACTAATAGTAATGGGATCGCCGTATTCTATATCACTTCTTTTGATGTGGGCACTGCAACCATCACTGCAACGGACGCGTCGCAAGGTATTACTCTGCGTCAGACACCAGCCATTGTATTTGCAAACGACGATGCTCCAAGTAACATCAATTCAACCGTTGATGCACTCCCTACAACCGTGCGGGCAAACGGCATCTCTTTTTCCAGAATAACTGTAACCTTACGGAATGCGCAGAACCAGCCTCTCCAGAGTCACCGAATAAGTATAAGCACCAGTACTCCTTTCTCCGATCAGCTTACTATCTTGAATGAAATGACTGATGCCAATGGCCAGGCATTCTTTCAAATACGCAGCCTCACCATACATTCCACCATCATCTCCGCACGGGATACCAGCGTAGGTATTGATCTTACCGATACTGCTCAGGTTGATTTTGTTTTTGATGACATACCAGACGCACTTTCCACTGTCGATGCTTATCCCACAAGAGTTATTGCAAGGGCGGGTTCATATTCTACAATCACCGTCACGCTCAAGAATAGGTTTGGGCAGCCCATTCCCAACCATATAGTAGAACCATTTTCCAATCGGGTAATCCCTTTCCCTTATAATGATGCTTTTACACCAATCAGAACAGCAACCGACTCCAATGGTGTTGCAGTGTTTCTCATGGATTCCTTAACCCTAGGCCATGCTACGGTTTCGGCAAGAGATACTACTGTAGGTTACACTCTGCAGGATACTGCAGATGTTGAGTTTGTTAAGGATGATGAAGCCAGTAATCTTTTTTCCAGCATCACAGCACAGCCTGGAACGGTTATTGCCAATGGAATTGATTTTTCCACAGTGACCGTCACTATAAGAAATCCGCAGAATCTTCCTGTTCCTGGAAAAGAAATTGCACTAGTGACCACAAGTCCTGGTTCTGACCAGATTACGATCATCAATAATGTCACCAACAGCAGTGGCCATG